>CAIXCY010000184.1 GCA_903918045.1 uncultured Bacteroidia bacterium | reverse complement strand
TGATGTAGATAAGATTCAGATGGCTTTGCACGGCCGCAGCCATGCAGACAAAACGAATCCTGATTCTCCTTTCACACTCGTTCAGGTTTGGAAACAAAGAACTTATGATCCAGCCAAAGCAATTGTCTGGCCATACAATCCCGATGAAATTTCACGTTCAAACGGTGCGTACAAACAAAATGCAGGTTGGTAATCACCCGCTTAAGCTGTTGTATTTGATTGGACGGAAGCAATTTTCTTAAAAATCACTGCAATAATGAATTTGCAATAAATTACACAAGGGCCGGTTTTTCCGGCTCTTGTTTTTTCACATTCAGATAATAATAGGTTAAATTGATGCAAAAACTCACAGTGAAAATATAGAAAGCAAAACAAATGATTTTATCTTTATCAAAAAATTGCACCACTGAATAATTCGCCCATTTAGCACTAAATAATAGCATGAAGCGAAGTCAATTTATTACCTTTTCGACACTATATACAACATTATCCATCCTCAATCCAGATGCAATTAAAGCCGGTACACTAAATTTCTCGGCAAATAAACACAGCGATAAATCTCCTTTCTGGATCCTGTTCCAGGATGATTACCGGAAGAATTGCAAACTTTGGAAACATAACACCGGAAAAAATCCGGTAATACCTGCAGGGAACCAGCTATGGAAGAAATTCTGGACAGCCAACCCAACGGTGATTAACCTCAACGAAAAATTATTGGTTTATTATCGTGGAAACGGCATAACCCCCGACAATCCAGAGCGCCATGACCGGATTGCTGTGGCACAAATACAAAATATAACCGCTGATGATCTGGTCATCGAGGACCTCAACAATCAAAATTTCATCATTGATGTTGGTGTTGCAGGAACCTTCGATGATCATGATGTCCTGGATCCCGGTGCTGTTCGCTTTAAAAACAAGGTTTTCCTTTATTATTCCGGAGTTGGGACGGGTCCAAATTCCGTTGGTCTGGCAATAAGTGAGGATGGCATCCATTTTGAAAAACATGGGAGCGTACTTCCCGGCCGTTCACCAAGCGTTGTAGTATCTGACGGTAAGATCTTTATGATCTACCAGAATGATGATGGTAAAGGGTACCGGGGCTTCTTTATGGCTGAATCGCAGGATGGGATCAATTTTAAAAAATGTTCAGAAACCCCTGTTCTGGGTGGCCACGAAAACGGTTGGGACAAGTTTGTAACCACTGCGCGGATTTACAGGGAGAATGATACGTTTTTATTGCTCTATGGCGGAAGTCCCGATTTGAATGACCAACCCGACTACTTTGGTTTAGCAAGGTCAACAGATTTGATGAGTTGGGAAAAACATCCCGGAAATCCTATCTTCGGTTTGGGAGCAAAGGGAGAAGAGGATGGCGGGGCAATCTGGTTTCCCGCATTATTAGATATCGGATCACATTATGTAATTCTCTATGAAGGGAGCAGGGGGCGCTATGCCTGGGATTTGTCTTCGCAGATTTGCATGTCCTCAATTGAAAAGAATATTAATCATGAGTAGTTTCGGATTTCACTCAAAATAATTTGTAAGATTAGAACTACACGTATAAAATACCTTTAGGGATAAAGATGGAGAACATCAAAAAATCCCGCCAAAAGTAGCTATGGCTTTAATAAACAAATCTTTGCGCCTTTGCGTGAGATAAAACATAGATGCTTAAAATGTGAAACGAATCATTAAATTATTCGGATGGAACGTCGTGATTTTATTCAGAAAACAGTCATAAGCGGAGCCTCATTAATGGGGGCATCACAGTTATCCTCAGTGAACGCAATGAATCCCTTTTCACCGAAGAGGGTCGCTCCTTTGTTGGGAAAACGGTTTGTCACCTTATGTATTATGATCCGCACAACACCCTGGGAGGTATCGCGCGATGTTAAACTGATCGATGAGGACGAATCGCCCTATCACACACTTAAAGTAGTGCGCGACCTTCGGGAGGCTTTTGCAAAAAACAATGCAGATGGTAGGCTGACCTGGGGGTTTACACTCAATGCACTCGAAGATCAACGCCCCAATTATCGCGATATCCGGAATTATGTTGTGGAATGTCAGCAGATTTATGGTGATGAAGTTTCCTATTTCCCGGGGTACTTCCCCGCTTTGTATCTGCCGCGCGCCAGAGTGAACAAGGAGATGAGTGAGGCTATTCAGCTTATTTCGAATCTGGTTGGCGGAGGTTATCGCCCGCAATCAATCATGGGTGGGTTTCTTTCGGCGGATAATATGCGTCATCTCGCCGAGAAAGAGAATATTCATGTGGCACATGGCGTAATCTGGAGCCAGCATGCTGTTGATGGCGGCGGCGCCGATGGCTCACCCTCCTACCCTTTCTACCCTTCCAGGGAACATTTTTGCAAACCGGCACAAAATAAAACTGATTTTATCGATTGTGTAAATCTTGACGGCTGGAGTGTCGACTTTCAGTGCGCCAGGGTAAGTGGCGGAATTCAGGGGACAACGGTCTTCAATAGCGCATCGAGCCGCCGTGGTGTAGGTCCGATCGAAACTTACTGCGACTGGGGAATGGAGATCGGCCATTTATCGGTGATGCATACTCAAGCCATCCATTTTGACCGTGGTTTTGAGTTAAACGGGTTCGGATGGGTTCCAAATATCTGGGAAGCGGCATTGGTGAAACGGCCCGAACGGAAAGATTGGGGAGAGACCTTTATCCTGGAGGCGATGTCCAAATGGGTTGGGGAGACCCGGAAACGGTGGCCGGATGTCCAGTTTGTTACTTTCGGGGAGTATGGCGAAATGTGGCGTAAGCAGTATCCTGACAACGACCAGTGGAAATACCGTTTTGAGGAAAAGGGGCTTGGAATCGGAAATTCGTGGGGCGATGAAGATATAAAATGGTACATGAACAAGAGCTTTCGCCTGGCAACGGTCCGAAACTGGCAACAGGATACCCCAACCCTTGTATATGATTTTACCCGCTATGATCTCACTGCCAATGAACCAGCAGATCCCTCACCTGAAAAACCGACCAGGGATTGGAGCCTTATGAATCGGATCAACCAGAAAGGGTTGCGACCTCAGGACAAACCCATCTTACTTAAAGATCTTAGCAGCGATGATAAAATTCTGATTGCAAAATACTATCCCGAGTTGTTTTAATTTTCTAAATCATATAATAACCTTTACCTAACCCGAAATGATCCGAAATTACAGGGCACACGCTTTCTTTTTGATTTGTTTCACCTTGATTTGCTTACGGCTTAATGCACAGGAGATACCCGTAATTCAGTTTGTGAACCCAATGGTTGGAACCTCAAATACACAAACTCCCTCACTTTGGGGGAGCGAAGGGGGGACCTATCCCGGAGCAGTGGCCCCCTTTGGCTTTGTTCAATTAACCCCTGAGACCCGAATCGGAGATTCAAAAGGGTACAACTATTATGACAAGTCGATTTACTTTTTTAGCTGTATCAACCACCCATCAGGATATCCGGATGGCTCGTCAGGAAAAATTCATGTGATGCCTGTCATAGCAGGGAATAACATGCCATCCGGCAAAGACAGTCGTCCTTTTTCCCATAAGAATGAAGAGGCCTCTCCAGGTTATTACCGTGTATTATTAAGTGATAATGGAACAATGGTAGAAGTTACAGCTGCTGAGCGAACAGGGATGTTTAGGTTTACTTTTCCCCCGGAAATAAAACCCCGGATTTTTCTTGGCGATCTGGGAAAAATTGATTCCATATCCAGCCGGGTGGTTAGCAGTGTAAACTGCCACTCAATTATTTCGTTCGATGCAGATATTCTCGGGAAAGAGGAGGTAAAAGGGGGATCAGTTTTAACTTTTGCTAATCGGGAT
>CAIXCY010000183.1 GCA_903918045.1 uncultured Bacteroidia bacterium | reverse complement strand
GTCGGCCATACTTTTTTCTTTCCCCTGAAGGGTAATCGCCCTATTACTGTAAAATGAATTATCCATATTAAAAGATTAGACCCCGAAGGATTTAAATACCTTCGGGGTCTACTATAAACATTGTAAAAACCAAAATGTTGCGAATAATTTTATAACGTCAGTGGCAATCCCCGATAGAGATCAAGAAGCTTCGTTCTGAAGATAAACTCGTACTTCGCCTGAAGGAGGTCAGACTCGGATTTTGCAAGTTTTGTCTTGGCCGTGTTATACTCAACAGCATTAACAAGTCCTACACTAAATTTCTCCTCCGAATAGCGGAATGCTTCCCTCATCGAGGAGACCGCTTTTTGATTTGAACTGAATCGGTTCATTGCTGCGATGGCATTGGTTTGTGCAGTTTCGATATCTGACCGAAGCAATTTCCGGGCACTTTCAAGATCAAGCTCAGTATTGAGCACCTGAAGTCTGGCATTGTCGATCTGCAACCTGTTTTGAAAACGGGTAAAGATTGGAATATTCATCTGTACGCCAATACCTTTCCGCTGATTGTTCTTAAGCTGACTGGAGAAGTCAATATTCTTGCCGTTAATATCGGTATACTTATTATTATAGGAATCGTAAACATTGGCGTATAGACTAATCGTCGGGTATAGGGTTCCCTGAGCCAATCTTAACTGATATTTGGAACTTTGAAAGCGGAGGTCAGCCCCTTTAATTTCAGGCCGAAACTGAACAGCTGTCTTATAGACTTCAGTTGCAGCAACAACGGAAGCCTGCGCCGAAATCTCCGGAAGGTTGGGAACCTCAATATCAAATTTATCATTCATCTCAAGTTCAAGCAGTTGAACCAGTTTAAGTTTTGCAAGTTGCAATTGATTCTTGGCATTTACAAGATTCAGGTCTTCCCCAGCTGCCTGCGCCTCAATCTCCAGAAGACTACCTCTGGCGAGGCTTCCCGCCTCCACTTTTTCTCCAATTTGTTTAATCTGCTGACGCGTTACCGTTAGCTGATCCTCTGCAACTTTAACCAACTCTTTGTCAAACAGGATCTCAAGGTATGTTGAGGCAATATTCACGGAGATATCGCTTTTCGCCTTGGATAGATCCTCAACGCTCGCCATGAGGTCAAGTTTAAGCTTTTCAATGCTGTTTGTAATCTGAAATCCATTAAACACGGGGATGGTTGTCCCTAATCCAAGGTCTGTCTCGGATGAGTTAATATCCTTATAGGTGTTGTCATAGGTAAGTGAACGACCAAAATTCAGATTCTGGGAAACCTGCCCGTTAAGATTTGGCAAGCGTGAATTTTTTGATTGTCTCAACTGATTTTGCTGGTATTGTGTTGAGATTACCCCCTGTTTAATCTTAATATTGTTGGTTAATGCATAGTCGACACACTTCTGAAGGCTCCAGACATCCTGCGCCCTGAGCGAGGTCTGCTGCACCCCAAGGAGCAAAATGATGACTACAAGTAAATTCCGTATCATAGTTGAAATTTTAAATTATCTGCAGGTCTGCTAAATTATTAAACGTTTGAAAGTTATACTACTGTTTTAGGATTTTTTTTCAGGTGCCTTCTTTTTTGGATCAACAAGTAACCCTTTTAGCCGATCTGTTTTGGAAATTCCCGAGAGAATCTCGATATTAATCCCGTCAGAGATACCGGTTTTAACAAATTTCTTCTCAAACTTCTGGGGTAAACCCTCCACCTCAACAAATGCTGAATCCTTCTCGAATTTTAATAATCCTTCCGGAACTGCAAGTACGCTATCCCGTTTCTCGAGGACAATATTGGCATTGGCACTGTAACCTGAGCGGATAAACTGATTTTCCTTCAGCTTCACATCTGCTTTGATATCAAACTGTATCGCTCCATTCTCTACCAACCCTTTGGGAGCGATATATTTTAAGATCGCATTAAATTTTTCAGACTCAATGGCACCAATTGTTAGTTCGATATTCATCCCTTCCCGAATCTTACCAACTTCTGTTTCATCAACCTTACCCTGGAAAATCATGTCGTTCATATCGGCAATAATCCCAATCGTTGTACCTGCGTTAAAAGTATTAGCCTGAATAACAGAAAATCCCTCCTTCACCGGAACATCGAGCACCATCCCTTCGATAGTCGAGCGGATTAGGGTATTTGTTGTTGTTGCAGAATTCTTGGTAACACCCTTGCGAATCAGTTCAAGGTTATTTTCAGCAGCTTCAGCTTCTTCTTTGGCAGAATTAAAGGTAAGTTTTGCCTTCTGAAACTCCCCGATTGAAATCACCTGTTTACCAAATAGGGCCGACTGTCTGTCGAAATCGATGCGGGCATCTTCAAGGTTTAATTTGGCACGGTTGACACGGGATTCCGCATTATTGAGGTTCACCATATCGGGGATAATTTTCACCCGGGCAATTACATCCCCTTTTTTTATCTTCTGTCCTGCCAGTATGAAAATCTGCTCAACAATACCCGAAACCTGGGGTTTGATTTCAATCTCCTTACGAGGAACAACAGAACCTGTAGCCACCGTTTTCTTCACGATATTGGTTACCTGAGCCTTTTGAATCTCAAATACATCCGGTTTTGGCTGCGATTTTTGGTAAAGGAAGACTAAGGTCCCTATGAACACTCCCAAAAGCAGGGTTAGCCCGAAAATTTTAGCAATCTTTTTGAATATACTTCCGCTACTCTGTTTCATAATCTTTTAATTATTCAATTATTTATACTTGTTTATCTCTTATTCTTCTCTTAAGGCATCAATAGGCTTGATTTGTATGGCCCTTGATGCAGGAATCATTCCGGCAAAGAGCCCGGCAATAATTAATACTACCAGCGCTGAAACTGCAACGGTAAGGCTTACCTCCGGGTGAGCAAAGAAGGCCCGGTCTCCGCTTTTGGTCGGTGCACTTTCAATAATCCGGTTGACCAGTTCGAGCAGCCCGACACCCATCGATAATCCAATATAACCGGCAACAGTAGTCAAAACAACGCTTTCAAGCATAATCTGGCCAATGATCACCCGGGGTGTTGCCCCGATTGCGCGCTGCACTCCGATCTCCTTGGTGCGTTCCTTTATAATCACGAGCATAATATTACTCACCCCGATCACTCCGGCCATTAAGGTTCCAATTCCAACAATCCAGGTTAAGATTTGTATTCCAAGAAAAAGGCCACTCATCTGTTTAAATTCCTTTTCAATATTAACACTGTTTAAGGCCTGCATATCTGTCGGGGCAATGGAGTGTTTCTTTTTTATAAACTCTTTCACCTTATCCTCTACGACACTTACAGGAACCCCTTTTTTTGCGGTGATTGCAAGAAAATGAACCTGATTTCCCATATTATAGGTCTGAAGCATTGTAGAAAATGGCAATGAAATAGACTCCTCAGTCCGGCCGTTAATATTGATTTGTGTTTCGGCCCTGATCAATCCGACAACCTGATAATAAACCCCGGAAATCTTAAGGTACTGACCGAGCGGATCTTCCTTTGGTTCAAACAACGATTCAAATACTTTCTCCCCAATCACGCAAACCTTCCGTTTATCCCGGATATCCAGGTCGTTAATCCACCTCCCTTTCAAGACAGTTGCCGGATCGATTTTGACATAATCGGGATAATCACCCTTGACATTGAAAGTACCATTCTTCTTGCCTCGGATTACATTTGAACCATTTCCAAAGCGTCCGGTGAAATTTTTTGGTGTAATGTATTCTATTTCAGGAACTTTGTCCTTAAGATACTGAAGATCTTCCCAGTCCATATGCCAATTCCTACCCCGTTTAAATCCCTTGTAGGGTTCGCTGGTCTGCTCTGCCCAAAAGAATGCCGAATTGGCTGCAAATTTTGCAATACCTTCGGATACTCCATTTTGAAGCCCTTTGCCTGATCCGGCCATTACAATAAGCATGAAGATCCCCCAGAATACCCCAAATGCGGTTAGCAGGCTCCGGACCTTATTCTTTGCCAGAGCATTCCAAATTTCATTCCACCTGTCGATATCAAACATGACTTACAATTTTATCGCAAAAATTAATTCTAAATTCTATTCGGCCTATTCATTATTCGGCGATCACGTACGGATGATCCTGCGTGATCATCCGCAATGCAGCCTAATCATTACTATATACGATCTCGTGCGACGATCACGCAGGATCACCGCTACTCGTCGCGTAACGCCTCGATTGGTTTCACATTTGCAGCTTTTCGTGCAGGCAAATATCCTGCCAATGCACCTGAAACAACCAATATAATCATGGAGGTGATTGCCGTCGTAAAATCGACCGTAGGGTTACGAAAAAATACCCCTTCACCTCCACCGGTTGCCAGCGCCTGTTCAAGGCCATAATTTATCCCCTCCATGATTCCTACTCCAAACAATAAACCGGCATAACCTGCAACGGTTGTTATCAGGACTGATTCCAGAAGGACCAAACTAATTACGGAGGCTGGTGTTGCTCCTAATGCTTTACGGATGCCGATCTCACGGGTACGCTCTTTAACAAGGATTAGCATAATGTTACTCACCCCAACAATTCCGGCAATCAGAGTCCCGATTCCAATGATCCAAACGAAAATTTTGATGGCCTGAAAAATTTTCATGGTACGGATATACTGTGCAAGCATATTGAAAGATCCCATTGCTTTTTTATCTTTTGGATCAAATTTATGCCTTGCAGCCAGACCCTCCCTAACTTTGTCGGTAATCGCCTCAGCCTCCTCTGCTGTTGAAACCATTTTTGTTGTTACAGCAAAAGTGTGTACCCTGTCGGCTCCGTTAAAGATCCGTTGGGCGGTTGAAACCGGAATATAGGCTGTCCTTTCGCTATGCCTGTCCTTGTCAAAAGTCAATCCGATAACTTTAAAAGGAACATTATTCAGTTTTACATATTTTCCAATAGGATCCTCCTCCTTAAAAAGTGCTTTTCTGATATTGTCTCCTATCACAATCACCTTTCTAAAATCGGCCATATCCAGATCATTGATAAAACGACCCGAAACAACATTAACTTTCTCCATTCCCAGTAAGGCAGGATGGCAGGATGAAGTTTCAAAGGAGCCATATTCGTTTTTATAGGTATAAACGATAGTCCCCGGAAGATAGAACCGGGAAGATACATTTTCAAGATTCTCCCCTTTTTCCTTAAGGAAATTATAATCCCCATTATTGAATTTGATCGTTCGTCCCTCTTTCATCCCTTCAAATGGGATCGAGGTATCACCGGTCCACATCCACATAATATTCACCGAATTACTCGAAAATTGCTCTGTTACTCCATTTTGAAGACCATTCCCCGAACCCAGGAGGATCATGAGCATAAATATACCCCAGGCCACAGAGAAACCGGTGAGGAATGTCCTTAACTTATTCTTTTTTATGGTGGAGAAAATCTCCTGCCAAACATCTACATCAAACATGGCTCAGATTTTATTCGGTACGTACGCGATCTTTAAATAACTGAAGGTCTCCATTTTTTATCACCTCCTCAATTACACCGTCCTTGAGTCTGATAATTTTTTTTGTCATTGCTGCAATGTCATGCTCATGAGTTACAATAATCACAGTCTTCCCCTGGTCGTTGATCTCCTTTAAAATATCCATTACCTCAAAAGAAGTAGTTGAATCAAGAGCACCTGTTGGTTCGTCAGCAAGGATGATCCGGGGTTGTGAAATTAACGCACGGGCGATTGCAACACGCTGCTTTTGCCCACCCGATAATTCACTCGGTAAATGGTGCGCCCACTCTTTTAATCCAAGACGGTCGAGGTATTCAAGGGCTATCTGGTTGCGCTTCTTCCTGCTTATCTTCTGATAATAAAGGGGTAATGCAACATTCTCCATTGCATTCTTGAACGAGATCAGGTTAAACGACTGAAAGATAAATCCAATCATCTCATTCCGCGTCAAAGCCGCTTTGGTCTCGTTTAACCCTTGTATCAACTTTCCTCCCAAATAATAAGTACCCTGATCATAATCATCAAGAATTCCAAGGATATTAAGTAATGTTGACTTTCCCGATCCCGAGGAACCCATGATGGATACAAATTCCCCCGCTTCGATACCAAGTTCCAGCCCTTTTAATACATGCAGGCTATTATGTCCCATCACATATGACTTATGCAGATTTTCGATCTGTATCATTTTATACCGTTTTTATCATTTATTGCTCAATCTAAAATGCCCTGATTCTATTAGACGTTGAAATATTCAAATTGTTACGCCAAATATTCTATTTTTCAAAATATTTTCAAATCTTCCAAATTATATCAATATTCATGCCATTATAATGATATTCCTGTATACCATCATTATATACCAATTTAGGAGTTATTAAATTGTTCAAAAGTGTACACTTATTAACATTTCACTGTTCGTTTTCGGACATAGTAGGATAAATGACAAAAAAAACATTATCATCCCGGTAAGTTATGGCCCAAAGCACCAAAAATGTTTATGATCAGGGAATATTCGGAAGGCTTTGTGGGTTTTAAATCTATTGGGACACTTTTAGCGGATTCCACCCCTGGGCCTGAATCGGGATTGCCTGCCCTACGCCTGCTGTGATCAGGTTAATCCCTTCACTCTTTTCGGTAATATAGCCGATCACTGAAATATCGGGATGGTTCCGGATTTTTTCGTTATCGGAAATGGGAAGGGTAAACAGAAGTTCATAATCTTCACCGCCGTTTAGAGCCGCTACCAACGGATTAATATTGAGTTCCGCCGCCATCTTTTTAGTTTGATTGTCGAAGAGCAACCGGTCTTCGTAAAGACGGCAGCCCACCTCACTCTGAGTACATAAATGAAGGATTTCTGAGGATAGACCATCCGAAATATCAATCATGGAAGTCGGCTTAATGCCGAGCTCCTTGAAGAGTAACGGAATATCTTTTCTTGCCTCAGGTTTCAGTTGCCTCTCAAGAATATAATCATAACCATTAAACTGCGGCACCATCTTGGGATTCACTTTAAAAACTTCATTCTCACGTTCAAGGAGTTGCAATCCCATATATGCTCCACCCAGGTCTCCCGTAACACACAATAAATCTGTATCTTTAGCACCGTTGCGGTATACAAGATCCTCCTCATCAGCTTCCCCGATTGCCGTTACTGAGATAAGAAGTCCGGTTAAAGAGGTTGTGGTATCTCCTCCAACAAGATCAACGCCGTATCGCTCACAGGCCAGATAAATACCTTCATAAAGCTCATCGATGGCCTCAACCGACATTTTGGAAGAGACTGCAATCGAAACGGTAATCTGTCTTGGAGTTGCATTCATCGCATAAACATCACTTAAATTAACCGTCACAGCCTTATAGCCCAAATGTTTTAAGGGGACATACATCAGGTTGAAATGAACCCCTTCAGTAAGCAAATCGGTCGTAACCACAATTTTTTTATTCCTAAAATCCAACACCGCGCAGTCATCGCCAACCCCTTTGATGGTACTCTCATTTTTCAATACGATATTTTCGGTCAGACGGCGGATTAAACCAAACTCACCAAGCTCGGAAAGCTCTGTCTTACTTTGTGTTGTATTTGCCATACGGATTCAAGCGTTATTTAGAAATTTGCAACCTCAAAAGTAGTGTTCATTTTGTATCTTTGCAATTTAAAACCAGTCTATTTAAGCACACAGTAGGAATTTGCCGTGTTTGTTTGTTACTGGTTTATATTATTGAATTTACAAATTATCATGGAAGACCAAAATAAATTAATACATGAGGTCACCCAACGCGACTATAGATTTGGATTTGTTTCTGATATCGAAACCGATACAATTGTCAAAGGTTTAAATGAAGAGGTTATCAGAATTATATCTGCAAAAAAGGATGAGCCTGAATTTATGCTCGAATTCCGCCTTAAAGCCTACCGTCGCTGGTTGACAATGAAAATGCCCGAATGGGCTCAGTTAAAAGTTCCGGTAATTGATTACCAGGAGATTATATTTTATGCAGCACCAACACAACAGGCTAAATATGAGAGTCTGAATGAAGTTGATCCCGAGCTGCTCCGTACTTTCGAAAAACTGGGGATTCCTCTTGAGGAGCAGAAAATGCTTTCGGGGGTTGCAGTTGATGCTGTAATCGACAGTGTTTCGGTAAAAACCACCTTCAAGGAGACCCTGGCAGAACGGGGGATTATCTTCTGTTCATTCAGTGAAGCCGTAAAACACCATCCCGATCTGATCCAGAAATATCTGGGAATGGCAGTTCCTTACAACGACAATTATTTCGCGGCATTGAATTCTGCTGTTTTCTCTGATGGTTCATTTGTCTACATACCGAAGGGGACCCGCTGTCCGATGGAACTTTCCACCTATTTCCGTATCAATGCCAAAAACACAGGACAGTTTGAACGGACGTTGGTTATTGCCGATGACGACAGCTATGTCTCTTATCTTGAAGGTTGCACCGCTCCGATGCGCGACGAGAATCAGTTGCATGCCGCAGTGGTTGAAATTATTGCACTCGACCGTGCTGAAGTGAAATACTCCACTGTTCAAAACTGGTACCCCGGAGATAAGAACGGTCTGGGTGGGATCTTTAATTTCGTTACCAAACGGGGGATTTGCAAAGGCGTTGCCTCTAAAATATTCTGGAACCAGGTTGAAACAGGCTCGGCAATTACCTGGAAATATCCAAGTTGCGTATTAATGGGTGATAACTCGGTGGCTGAATTCAATTCTGTCGCATTGACCAACAATTACCAGCAGGCAGATACCGGAACCAAGATGATCCATATCGGGAAGAATACAAAGAGTACGATTGTATCGAAGGGGATCTCTGCCGGTCACAGTTCCAACTCCTACCGCGGCTTGGTCCGGGTGGCTCCGAAAGCTGAGAATGCGCGTAATTATTCGCAGTGCGATTCGCTTTTATTGGGAGATACCTGCGGAGCACATACTTTCCCGTATATCGAAGTTGGAAACAGCAGTTCGATAATCGAACATGAAGCAACAACTTCCAAAATTGGTGAGGACCAGATCTTTTACTGCAATCAGCGGGGAATATCCACAGAGGATGCAATTGGGATGATTGTCAATGGTTATGCCCGTGAAGTGATTAATAAACTTCCAATGGAATTTGCCGTTGAGGCTCAGAAATTATTGCAGATCAGCCTCGAAGGCAGTGTCGGATAATTACTGAAAGAATAAAAAATGAAGGAATGAAAAATGAAATTACAATTTTAGAAAATGCTCGTAATTAAAGATTTATACGCAAAGGTGGAAGGTAAAGATATCCTGAAAGGGATAAATCTAACCGTAAATGCAGGTGAGGTTCACGCAATAATGGGACCAAATGGTTCCGGGAAAAGCACCCTTGCAAATGTACTTGCGGGGAATACCAATTTTGAAGTTACACACGGTTCGATAACCTTTAACGGCAAGGATATCTTTGAGATGTCACCCGATGTAAGGGCAAAGGAGGGTCTGTTCCTTAGTTTTCAGTACCCGGTTGAGATTCCCGGTGTGAGTATGGTTAATTTCCTGAAAACTGCAGTAAACGAACACCGCAAATATCGCAACGAAAAAGAGCTCTCAGCAGGTGATTTTCTAAAACTCATGCGCGAGAAAAAGGCAATGGTCCAGATCGATTCACAGCTGACAAACCGTTCTGTGAACGAGGGTTTTTCAGGTGGTGAGAAGAAGAAAAACGAGATCTTCCAGATGGCAATGCTCGAACCTACCCTGGCTATCCTCGATGAAACCGACAGTGGTCTCGACATAGATGCCCTCCGTATCGTTTCAAATGGTGTTAATCTCCTGAAAAACAAGAATAACGCAACAATTCTGGTCACTCATTATCAACGTTTGCTCGATTATATTGTACCAGATTTTGTTCATGTGCTCTACGAGGGACGGATCGTTAAATCGGCCGGAAAAGAATTAGCTTTTGAGCTTGAAGAAAAGGGTTACGACTGGATCAAAAAAGAGCTGGGAGAATAGTTATGGCAGAAGTACTGGAGAAAATAACTGCGGTCCGACGGATCAGTGAGCTATATGCCGCGAATCTGGCCGGAATCACCGAAGGGTTACCTTCCTGGGTAAACCAGGCACGTAAACCCGCGTTTGTAGCATTTCAGCGAATGGGCATTCCCGGATTCAGAACCGAGAATTACAAATATACCGACCTTACACGACTCTTCGATAACGAAAATTTCAGACGGTCATTTACTCCCGATGATTTTGAAGTTGACCTGAGCGAGGTATTTAACTGCGATGTTCCCGAATTCGATACCCACCTGATCCTGGTGGTCAACGGCTGGTACGATGATGCGAGTAATAAAAACACGCAATACCCTGAAGGTGTAATCGTTAAGAGTCTCCGGAAAGCAATGGTCGAAAACACCGACCTGGTTGAAAAATACTACGGTAAACTGGCTAACGTTCAGGAAGATCCGTTAATTGCGATGAACACCCTATTTGCACAGGATGGAGTTTTTATCTATATTCCTGACAACCTTCATATTGAGAAGCCTTTACAGTTGATCAACGTACTTCGGAGCGAAGATGATCTTTATGCCACACAACGCAATCTGATTATTGCCGGGAAGAATAGCCAGGTTAAGCTTATGTTTTGCGATCATACCCTTGTACCTCAGCAATTTATCAATAACAACCTCACCGAATTTGAAATGGGTGAAGATTCAGTCATTGATATTTACAGCATCCAGAATCAGCATAATAAAACAGCCAGCCTGACAGGACTCTATATTCATCAGGAACGCGGCTCGCAATTGGTTACCAGCGCGATTACCCTTCACGGAGGAATTATCCGCAATAACCTTAAAGTATTACTCGATGGTGAACATGCTTCGGCCAACATATGTGGTCTTGCCTTATCGGATAAAAATCAACATGTTGATAATTATACCAATATAGAACATATTAAGCCGAATTGTCACAGTAATCAACTTTATAAGAACATTCTTGACGATAGTTCCACAGGGGGATTCACCGGTCGTATCCATGTGCTTCCCCATGCCACCAAGACTGCTGCATACCAGCGGAATAACAACGTTTTACTCACCAATGCGGCAAAGATGAATACCAAACCACAGTTGGTAATCGACAATGACGATGTAAAATGTTCTCATGGTGCAACAGTAGGACGGATTAATGACGAAGCCCTTTTCTATCTTCAGGCAAGGGGGATCAATGAGAAGGAGGCACGGCTCATGTTAATGTTTGCCTTCGCTCATGAAGTTCTGGCCGAAGTAAAAATTGAGAAACTGCGCGACGTCATCGACAAACTGGTGAATAAACGGTTAAGAGGAGAAGTTTCGAAGTGCCACTCCTGTGCATTAGACTGTATCAGATAAAAATTTTATTAACTTGTTGATAAATAACAATGACTCAAGAACAGACTGATTCATATTTGTATTCAACTAAGTTTCTATTAATCAAATAATAATACTTTTGTAAATTGCCAATTAAATATTGTCAATTACCAACATTATGATTCCGGATATCTCCAAAATACGAAAGGATTTTCCTATTCTTGGCCAAAAAGTCAATGGTAAACCTTTGATATATTTCGATAATGCTGCAACTAGTCAACGTCCCATTCAGGTAATTGACAGGGTTAATGAGTTTTCCCTCCGGATTAATGGGAATATTCACCGTGCCACTCATTTCTTTGCCAATAAAACTACGGAGGCGTACGAGAATGCACGGGAGACGCTCCGCAGTTATTTAAATGCTGAAGAGACGGCTGAAATCATCTTCACCCATGGTACAACAGAATCGATTAACCTTGTAGCCCACTCCTTCGGAGATGCATTTGTCACAGTGGGAGACGAAGTGATTGTAACCGCAATGGAGCATCACGCCAATATCGTACCGTGGCAAATGATGTGCCAGCGCCGGGGAGCCACCCTGAAAGTTCTCCCTTTCGGGGATGACGGCCTTTTACAACACGAACTTCTGGATCAGCTTATTACGGAAAAAACCAGGCTTATAGCCGTAACGCAGGTTTCCAATGTATTGGGCACAGTAAATCCGATTGCGGAAATAATCACGAAAGCCCATTCCAAAAATATACCCGTTTTAATCGACGGGGCTCAGGGTGCTCCCCATTTTAAAATTGATGTACAGGCCCTTGACTGCGATTTTTATGCTTTTTCAGGACACAAAATGTATGGCCCAACCGGTATTGGGGTGCTTTATGGAAAGCGTAAATGGCTTGACAGGATCCCCCCCTTCTTCGGAGGAGGCGAGATGATTGACAAGGTTACATTTACGCAAACAACCTATAATGAGATACCTTACAAATTCGAGGCAGGGACGCCTCATTATGTGGGAGCAATCGGTTTGGCAACAGCTATTGATTACTTGAATAACCTGGATAATATCCTGATAAGCAGATATGAGCACGATCTGCTTATGGAGGCAACCACGCGATTAAAACAAATTGAGGGGTTGAGAATTTACGGAGAAGCCCCCGAAAAGGTTGGAGTGATCAGTTTTAACATCAAAGGAATACATCCCTTTGATTTGGGCACCCTTTTAGACCAGATGGGAATTGCAGTGCGATCCGGAAGGTTGTGTGCAGATCCGGTGATGGATCATTATGGTGTTGAAAATATGGTGCGCGCTTCATTTGCATTTTACAATACAGTGGAAGAGATCGACGCTTTTTATAGGGCTTTAATCCGCTTAAAAGCGATGTTTTAAAAACGCTATATTCACAAAGTTAATAATTGAGAGAATCAGTAAATGACGATAGACGAAATACAACAGCAGATTATCGAAGACTTTTCGGGATTTGAGGATTGGATGGACAAATATGGATTATTAATCGAATTGGGAAATGAACTTCAACCAATCGACCCGAAATACAAAGTCGAAAGCAACCTGATTCGCGGTTGTCAGTCAAGAGTCTGGCTGCACCAGGAATTTAGGGATGGAATAATTACCTTCGAAGCAGAGAGCGATGCCTTGATTGTCAAAGGATTAGTTGCATTACTTCTGAAAATATATTCCGATCGCACGCCTCATGAAATCCTCACTTCCGAACCCCGCTTTATTGATGAAATCGGTCTAAGGCAACACCTTTCACCAACACGATCTAACGGCCTGCTTGCAATGGTGAAACAGATGAAACTATATGCTCTGGCATACGAGAAAATAGCACAAAAAAACAATTAAGATGGACCCACGTATAGATTTAATTATCGAAAACCTCAAAGAGGTGTTTGACCCTGAAATTCCAGTCAATGTATATGATCTGGGATTAATATATAGTGTTGATATGGAAGGCGATGAAGCTAAAATTCTGATGACGCTTACCGCTCCGGGGTGTCCTGCCGCCGATATGATTCTGGCAGACGTCGAATACATGTCAAAGAAGGTGGAGGGAGTGGAAACGGTAAATGTTGAGATCACCTTTGAACCAGCCTGGGAGAAATCGATGATGTCTGAGGAGGCCAGGTTAGAGCTTGGGTTTATGTAAACTTTTATAACCCATTATCCATGTACGAAAGAATAGGACACTTTACATAAACTTTGTAAGAAGGAAATTCTTTTTAAACCTGTAAACTGTATCTTCGATGGTTAACTCAACCCAAAATCATGCCCTTCTAATCAAGCAAAAGGCACTGGAGCTTGGTTTTGCGGAGTGTGGAATTTCGGAGGCGAAAGCACTCGAGGAGGAGCGGGAACCGTTGCAAAAATGGCTTGCTGAAGATATGCATGGCAATATGGGATATATGGCTAGAAATTTAGAAATGCGGTTGGACCCTTCAAAGCTCGAAGAGGGGGCTAAATCGGTAATTTCGGTGCTTATTAATTACTTTCCTTCCCAAAAACAGATCGATCCAACCGCACCTGTCATTTCAAAATATGCTTATGGCCGTGACTACCATTTTGTTGTAAAGGAAAAACTTAATAATCTTTTAATATACATTCAATCAGAGATTTCACAATGCTCCGGAAGAGCCTTTGTAGACTCAGCCCCCATCATGGAACGGTCGTTGGCTAAGGCAGCAGGACTTGGATGGATTGGAAAACATTCTCTTCTTATCAATAAATATTTTGGATCCTATGTATTTATAGGTGAATTGATTATTGATTTACCGCTTACTTATGATATCCCATTCACAAGCGACCATTGTGGTACATGCACCCGATGTATTGATGCCTGTCCCACCCAGGCGATTGTCGCAGACCGCGTCGTGGATGCCCGTAAATGTATCGCCTATCATACGATCGAAAACAAAGAAGAAATTCCTGATCATATCCGGCCAAAATTAGAAAACCGCATCTTTGGTTGCGATATTTGCCAGGATGTCTGCCCCTGGAATAAAGTGATTACTCCAAACCAAAGCATTGATTTCAAACCAATTGAAGGATTGTTGGAAATGAAACTTGAAGACTGGAACGAGCTTGATCCCCTGGTTTATAAACAACGATTCAGTAATTCTCCCTTTGAGCGGGCAGGCTATAAACGGATCATGCGAAATATTAGCTATCTCAGGAGATGAGATAGATCTTATCTTTGTATTTTCAGTTCCACCCTCTTCATTAACATCGCATGGAATTAAAAGAATATCATTGGAAATCTTTCGATGGGCTCGACCTTTATGCCGTACAATGGAACGTAGTAGGGAAACCGGATGCACTAATTGCATTTGTACATGGACATGGTGATCATTGTCGTAGGTACGATGATTGGTTTTCAAAAATGGGAGCCGCTAATATTTCTGTTATCTCCTTTGATTACAGGGGAAATGGGAGATCTCAGGGGAGACGTGGGATAATCCGGAATTTCAGTAATCTCTTACAGGATGTTGCCCTGTTACACGAAAAGGCAAAGATTTTCTATCCAGGAATCCCGGTTGTACTTTACGGACATAGTCTTGGCGCAACTCTGGTAATCAGTTATTTGCTCAGGTTTCAAACCCGCCCTGAACTCGCTATTGCAACCTCCCCCTGGTTAAAGCTCAAAAAATCTCCAAATAAATGGTTATCTTTAATCCTTAAACTATTTAATAGCGTTACACCCTATATTACCGTTGGAACTGGTCTGCATTCCGCCGATTTTTCGAATGCCGACGGATTTGCTGAAAAAAGGGAAAAAGATGAATTTGTGCACAACCGAATATCTATCAGGATGTTTAGGGAGGTGGAAAAGGAAGCAGCCTGGATCGGGGAACATTTTAGCGAAATTAAGACCCCATTGTTGCTGATGCAGGGGAAAGATGACAAGGTCATGAAATATGATGGGGCCAGAAACTTAAAAGAGAAAGCTCCAGGCCAGGTAAACTACCGGGAATGGAAGTTCGCCGGGCATCAGCTGCATAACTCGGAACGAAGTAACGAGGTGATGGAATATTTATTGGATTGGATTAAGGAGGGGATATGACAAAATTCAGAACTGAGGTAGAAGTACCTGAATTCAAAAAAAAGATGGGATATCGTCGTCAATCTTTGATGATCGGCTCGTGTTTTGCAGAAAATATCGGAGATTACCTTCATGAACGTTGTCTCCCGATTCAGTTAAATCCTTTCGGAATTCTCTATAATCCCCTTTCCATTGCGAATTGCCTAAAATTGGTAATAAACCGGAAAATTTTTCAGGAGGATGACCTTTTCAACTACAAGGGGATTTTTCACAGTTTTTCGCATCATAGCCGGTTCTCCGGTGGCGATCCGGCTCTTATGCTGGCGCAGATGAATGGGGAGGCCGCTTCCGCCTTTCAAAACCTGAAAGATGCGTCGCATCTTTTTATCACGTTTGGAACTTCCTGGGTCTTCAAACATAAAGATAGCGAAGAGGTTATTTCCAACTGTCATAAACTTCCGGCGTCTGTCTTTAATCACTCAAGGCTCACCACCGAACAAATCACAACCAGCTGGATTCCGTTAATTGAACAGCTTAAAGTGATTAACCCATTGCTGCATCTTGTATTTACGGTAAGTCCCATCCGCCATTTAAAAGATGGGGCTCATGAGAATCAGCTGAGTAAATCAACCCTTCTGCTGGCTATTGATGAGTTGCTTCAAAAATTCGGAGGCGACCAGATCTCCTATTTCCCTTCCTATGAAATTGTCATGGATGAACTGCGTGATTACAGGTTTTACGCTACCGATATGACACACTTAAGTGAATTGTCGGTCAATTTTATCCGTGAAAAATTTATTTCCTCTATTATGGATCAGGAAGCCCGGACAATTTCCACCCAAACCGGTAAACTGCTTCAGTCTCTAAATCATAAGCCATTCAATCCAAAGGAAGAAGGATATCTTTCATTCCTGAAAACAGCGTTTATTAGGCTCCAGCAACTACAAAACACCTATCCATTTGTTGACTTTCGAAATATTAATGAAAAGTTTCATGAAAAAATAATAAATTAAATTTTCAGTTAACAAAACGTTTGCCTATTTTTAGCAATTACAGCTTCAACCTCTGCGGGAAGCTTTTCACGAAAAAGAGTAAAATTAAAATCAAGTTTGTATGAGCTACCTAAAATTCGATAAAGAGGAACTGGTTAATCTGGAATACTCCTTACAACGCGAATTTCTGCGCACTAACCGTTCGGGTGCCTATTCCTCCTCAACGCTTGCAGGGTGCAATACCCGGAAATATCATGGTATGCTGATTGTTCAGTTGGATGAGCTTGATGGAGGGAAGCATGTATTGCTCTCTTCTCTGGATGAGACAATCATTCAGCATGATACCCAATTCAATCTGGGTATTCATAAATATCCTGGTGAATTTTATGAACCAAAGGGACATAAATATATCCGGAATTTTGAGATTGAGACTATTCCAAAACTAACTTACCGGGTAGGAGGGGTAATTCTAACCAAAACCCGAATGCTGGTGGAACATAAAAATCAGGTTATCGTAAAATATACCCTTGAAGAAGCCAACAGCCCCACAACTTTAAGATTCAAACCTTTTCTGGCATTTAGAAATACCCATGCGCTAACCCGCGCAAACATGGTTGCCAATACAAAATATTCTAAAGTCAGGAACGGGATCACTATGAAACTTTATGACGGGTATCCGGAGCTCTTTATGCAATTCTCAAAAGACCCCGATTTCGTTCCCGTTCCTGACTGGTCTCGCAATATTGAATACATCAAAGAAAAGTCCAGAGGGTATGAATATCAGGAAGATCTTTTTGTTCCCGGATATTTTGAAATTTCAATAAAAAAGGGGGAATCGGTATTCTTCTCTGCATCCACAGAAATTTGCGATCCTGCTGAGCTAAAAAAACAGTATAAATTAGAAAAAGAGCGTCGTCTGCCGCGCGACAGTTTCTTCAACTGTCTCATCAATGCCGCTCAGCAATTCAGGTGCGACAGAAAAGATGGTAAAGATCTTATTGCCGGGTACCCCTGGTACGAATCTATTCCACGGCAGACCTTTCTGGCATTGCCAGGTATATTTTTAAGCCAGTCTGATCCTGTCACTTATGAGCAGATTTTAAAGACCAATCTTAGTCGTCTTAAAGATGGACTCCTGCCAAAATATGCCGGAGTGGCATGTGACTATGATGCGGCTGATGCTCCACTTTTCGCATTCCATACTATTCAGGAGTTAAAACCCTATGTTGAGAAAAAAGAGCTCTGGAAAAGTTATGGACCCGCCATGAAAGAGATTCTTTCAAATTATAAAAAAGGGACCCGCTTCAATATTCATATGGAACCTAATGGACTGATCCATGCCAAACAGGATGGAGTGGCCTTAACCTGGATGGATGCCTATATTGACGGGAAACCGGTAACACAACGTGGCGGATTTGCGGTCGAAATAAATGCTGCCTGGTATAATGCCGTGTGCGTGGCGCTGGAACTTGCTGAGGCAGCAAAGGATAAATCGTTTATTACGGAATGGTCACCATTCCCTGAAATGATAGCCAAATCCTTCCTTGAAACTTTCTGGAGTGATGACCAGGGTTATCTGGCCGATTATGTTGACGGAACTTATAAGGATTGGGCAGTAAGGCCAAATATGATTTTTGCCGCCGGTTTCAGTTACTCACCATTAACCCGAGACCAGAAAAAAACAATATTAAGCAAAGTCAGGAATGAACTGCTAACTCCGCGGGGACTCCGGTCTCTGGCGCCCAATGACCTCCAATATAAAGGGTCTTGCATTGGAACTCAGGATCAGCGATCTGCTGCCTTTCACATGGGAAGTGTTTATCCATTCCTGATTTATCCGTTTGTTAAAACCTATCTCGAGATTCATAAGGCAGGAGGGTTATCCTTTGTTAAGCAGATCATGGCAGGATTTGAGGAGGAGATGTCTGAACATTGCGTTGGCACACTTTCCGAGCTCTATGAGGGGAATCCTCCCTATTCTGCGCGCGGTGCTATTTCGCAGGCATGGAATGTAGGTGGCGTGCTTAGTGCAATGGCGGCACTCGAAAAATTTGGAGAAACTACTTAGTTATCAATATATTAAAGTGCAAATTGGCAAAATAAAATATTATGCTCACATGAAAGTTTTAATGTTTGGATGGGAGTTCCCCCCGCACATTAGCGGGGGTCTCGGTACAGCAAGTTACGGATTAACCAAAGGACTGGCTCAACTGGATGACGTTGAAGTGCTTTTTGTCGTACCCAAAGCTTATGGTGATGAGGATAATTCAGCCGTCAAAAAAATAATAGGGGCCAGCGATGTATCGATTTCCCAGAAAAAAATCCGGTTCAATAATACAGAACATCAGTTTACCTCGCTGGAGGTGGAATCAAACCTCCTTCCCTATTCAACGCCTGAAGAGTTCTGGAAATTAACCGAACAGCGGGTCACCACACAAACCCGTTTCATCCAGACTGATTCAGAGGGTAAGCTCCCCTTTACGGGAAAATACGGAGCTAACCTCCTTGAGGAAATAGCCAATTATGCGATCGTAGCAGAATATATTGGAAGAGAGTATGATTTTGATGTAATACACGCACACGACTGGCTCGCCTATCCTGCCGGAATTGCGGCAAAACGAGTAAGTGGAAAACCACTTGTCATTCATGTCCATGCTACCGATTTTGACCGTAGCGGTGGTAGTGTAAACCCACGAGTCTACTCAATGGAACGGGAGGGAATGGAAATAGCTGATCAGATTATTACAGTAAGTAACCTGACCCGTAATATCGTAATCGAGAAATACGGCATCGATCCGGCCAAAATAACCACTGTATACAATGCTGTCGAACCTGTAGAAAAACCTGAAAACAAACCATTTTCAAAGGGGATTAACGAAAAAATTGTCACCTTCCTGGGACGGATAACCATGCAGAAAGGTCCCGAATATTTCGTTGAGGCAGCCTATCAGGTGCTGCGTCGCACAGATAATGTCCGCTTCGTTATGGCAGGAAGTGGTGATATGATGGAAAAGATGATCCGCAGGGCTGCCCGACTCGGAATTGCTGACAGGTTCCATTTTACCGGATTTCTTCATGGCGACGACGTGTTCGACATGTTCCGCATGAGCGATGTCTATGTGATGCCATCGGTCTCTGAACCTTTCGGAATCTCTCCCCTTGAAGCGATGATGTCAGACGTACCTACAATTATTTCAAAACAATCGGGTGTTGCCGAAATCCTTACCCATGCAATCAAAGTTGACTTCTGGGATATCAATGCGATGGCTGATGCAATTTATGGCATCCTGAAATATCCTGCGCTCTCAGCGATGTTTAAAAAATATGGAAAAGAAGAGGTGGATAATTTGCAGTGGAAACAGTCTGCAGAACATGTCCATCAAGTCTATTTATCCGCTTTATCCACTTCAAAATCTACCCTTAAAATTTAAGAGATATGAAATCAGTTTGTCTCAACTTTCAGATCCACCAACCTTTCCGTTACAGGAAATACAGATTCTTTGACATTGGCAACGATGCCTATTATTATGACGATTTTGCCAACGAAACGATTATGCGCAAGGTTGCCGATCATTGTTATTTGCCGGCCAATAAAATCATTCTTGATCAAATCATTAAGCTCAAGGGAAAATTTAAGGTAACCTATTCAATTTCAGGCGTTGTTCTTGATCAGTTCAAATTATATGCACCGGAAGTAATCGAGTCGTTTGCGAAACTGGCCGCTACCGGATGTGTAGAATTTTTGTCGGAAACCTTTGCCAACTCAATGGTTTCCCTGAACGATAAGGACCTGTTTGAATCACAGGTAAAGGCACACGATGACCTGATCGAAGAGCTCTTCGGACAACGCCCCAAAGTATTTCGGAACACCGAATTAATCTACTCCGACGAATTGGGGGATATGGTCCAAAAAATGGGTTTCGAGGCGATGATTACCGAAGGTGCAAAACATGTTTTGGGATGGAAAAGCCCCAACTATTTATATTGCAATGGATTGAACCCAAGACTTAAAGTTTTGATGCGAAATTTCCGCTTCAGTGATGACCTCTCCTTCAGGTTTGGAAATAAGGCATGGAGTGAGTATCCGCTAACTGCCGACAAATATGCCGGTTGGATGGCAAGTCTACCAAAGGAGGAAGAGGTAGTCAATGTATTCATCAACTACGAAACTTTTGGACAGCTTCAGCATAAGAATACAGGAATCTTTGACTTCCTCAAAAATCTTCCTGCTGCAATTTTAAAAACCGGTGTGCTCCAATTTTCAACCCCGTCAGAGGTGGTTGAAAATCTTCAACCCGTTTCGGCAGTCCATGTCCTCTATCCAATTTCCTGGGCAGACGAAGAACGT
>CAIXCY010000182.1 GCA_903918045.1 uncultured Bacteroidia bacterium | reverse complement strand
TATCAGGTCCATCCTGAACACCTTAAAGTAATTGACCTGGTCAGGGAGAATACAACCGGAAAGGCCGCAGTTGATTTTGAATTTTAAAACAAACTATATCACATGAATAATCTTTACCCACTGAAATTTACCCCTATTTGTAAAGACAAGATCTGGGGAGGGAATAAACTCCACGACTTGTTAAACAAGGAATTTCCTGAACTTCCCAATTGTGGTGAGTCATGGGAGATTTCCGGCGTACAGGACGACATTTCTGTCGTTTCAAATGGATTTCTTACCGGAAATAGTCTGGAAGAACTCATCGAAGTCTATATGGGCGATTTGGTTGGGGAGAAAGTATATGAAAAGTTTGGAACCGAATTTCCACTTTTGGTAAAATTTATCGATGCCAACGACTATCTCTCAATCCAGGTGCATCCCAATGATGAATTGGCTCTTGAAAGGCATGATTCCTTTGGCAAAACCGAGATGTGGTATGTTGTGCAGGCTGATCCCGGATCCCGGCTAATCTCCGGATTTAGCAGGAAAGTGGATAAGGATGAGTATCTGCATAGTGTGGAAAATGGAACACTTGAGGAATTATTGAACGACGAAGAGGTAAAAGCCGGTGATGTATTCTTTATCCCTGCCGGGCGCGTACATGCTATCGGAAAAGGAATTGTTGTGGCTGAAATACAGCAAACCTCGGATGTCACCTACCGTATTTACGATTTTAACAGGGTCGACGACAAGGGAAATCCCCGGGAACTACATACCGACCTGGCCGTTGATGCCATCGATTATTCTTTCGAAACCAATTATCGGAATGAATATCAATCTTCAGATAATCAATCAGTCACACTGGTAGCCTGCCCCTATTTCACAACCAATATACTGACTCTAAGCGCGACAGTTGAACGTGATTTTACAGACAGAGACACTTTTGTTATTTATACCTGCCTTGACGGGGATTGTACCCTTGGGTGGGAAGATGAAAGTCTGACGATTAAGAAAGGGGATTCGATTCTTGTTCCGGCTCAGATTACAAATTTCATGTTATCTGTAACCACAGGGGGAAACGCAAAATTACTCGAGGTTTATATCAAATAGGGCAAGTGATTTGCCTATCATGATTTAGCTGAAGTTCAACGGCTCAGCCAATTAGTTTTAAAACAGAAGGATGATCATAAAAAAAGCTGAATTTGTAATCAGTAATACTGACCCCGAATTATGCCCGCTTACCGATAAGCCGGAGTTTGCTTTTGTCGGGAGGTCAAATGTTGGCAAGTCATCGCTGATTAACATGATAACCGGATTCGGAGATTTGGCCAAGGTTTCGACGGCGCCCGGAAAAACCAGGCTGATCAACCACTTTAATATTAATGATCAATGGTTTCTGGTCGACCTTCCCGGTTATGGTTATGCCAAGGTGGGCCGCTCATCACGCGAACAATGGCTCTCATTTATCCGAAAATATATGGAAATCAGGGAAAACCTTTATTGTGTCTTTGCCCTGATCGATTCACGCCATAAACCGCAGGCTAATGATGTGGAGTTTATGAACTATCTGGGGTACAACGAAATTCCTTTTGCAATGGTATTCACCAAGGCCGATAAGCTTTCGCGCAAGCAGTTGGATAAAAATCTGGCCATTTATAAGGGGGAGATGCTCAAGACCTGGGAGGAGTTACCGCCTTTGTTTGTAACCTCGTCGGGTACCAAATTAGGGAGGGATGAACTGCTGGGTTTTATTGACAATATCATTTCTCCAACCACCTAACGAAGATATTGGACAAATCCGAATCCTTAAGAATCTTGAAATATCTGAAAAAAGATTCACAATCGGAATTGTTGTTAATTCATTATATATACTTTTGCCCCCAGATAGGATTGCTTTAAATTCAAAAACATAAAATCTCCAGCTATGTCCACAGGATTTATCAAAATATTCGCAGGTACAGAATCAAAATATCTGGCCGAGAAAATTGCTGAAAATGCAGGAATTGCGCTAGGAAAAGCCTCCTGTCCGCGATTTTCAGACGGAGAATTTGAACCATGTTACGAAGAGACAATAAGGGGCTCGTTTACCTTTATTATTCAGTCTACTTTTCCACCTGCAGATAATTTATTGGAATTACTCTTAATGGTCGATGCCGCGAAAAGGGCTTCGGCGTACAAAATTATTGCGGTAATGCCTTATTTTGGCTTCGCCCGTCAGGACCGTAAGGACAGGCCCAGGGTTTCAATAGGCGCTAAACTTGTTGCAGATATGTTATCTACTGCCGGGATAAACCGATTGATAACAATGGATCTTCATGCGGATCAGATTCAGGGATTTTTCGATGTTCCAGTCGATCATCTGAGTGCGGTTGCCCTCTTTATTCCCTATATCAACCAAATGGGACTCCGGGATATTGTCGTAGCTTCACCAGATGTGGGAGGTACAAAGCGGGCAAATGTATTTGCCAAACATCTGAAAACAGACCTTGTCATTTGTCATAAATCACGCAGCAAGGCAAACCATATCGACTCTATGACCCTCATCGGGGATGTTGAGGGGAAGGATGTGATTATTGTTGATGATATAATTGATACTGCAGGTACAATAACAAAGGCAGCCGATCTGATGAAAGCCAAAGGGGCCAATTCGGTCAGGGCTTGCGTTACCCATGCCGTACTTTCAGGTCCTGCTTTTGAGCGGATTGAAAACTCATACATCGATGAAGTTCTGGTTACCGATTCAATTCCTTTACGACACGAGTCTAAAAAGATCACTGTATTGTCTTGTGCACCGCTGTTTGCCGATGTGATACAAAAGATTTACGAAAATAAGTCAATAAGC
>CAIXCY010000181.1 GCA_903918045.1 uncultured Bacteroidia bacterium | reverse complement strand
TTAATCCCGAATTTGGAAACAAGGATGATTTTAAAAGTCTTGTGACAAAAGCACATGCAATGGGTTTTAAATTGATTATCGACTGGGTTGCAAACCATACCGCCCGGGATAATCATTGGATCACCGAACACCCCGACTGGTATAAGAAAGATAAGAACGGGAATATAGCTACTCCATTTGACTGGACCGATTGTGCCCAGCTTGATTACTCCAATAAAGCCATGCGTAATGCGATGGTCAGTTCTATGAAATTCTGGGTTACGAATTTTGATATTGATGGTTTCAGATGCGATATGGCCGGTCTGGTTCCTACCGACTTTTGGGAAGATGCAAGAACGGAACTTCGGAAGATCAAACCGCTTTATATGCTTGCTGAAAATGAGGATAAACCCGAAATGTGCAAATATGCATTCGACTCGAATTACGGCTGGGAAATGCACCACCTTATGGCAGATGTAACCCAGGGAAAGAAAAAAGTAACAGAAATCCTGAATTTACAGGTCAAAATAGATTCAACCTTACCTGGCAGGGCTTTTAAGATGAATTTCATTACCAATCATGACGAAAATTCATGGAATGGTACAGCAAAAGAGAAATTTGGCAATGGTGAAAACTGTGCTGCGGTGCTCACTTTCACCCTTCCTGGAATGCCTTTGATCTACAATGGGCAGGAGGCAGGGTTAACCAAGCGGTTACAGTTTTTTGTTAAAGATACGATCAACTGGAGTAACACCCGTTTGGTTCCGTTATATAAAACTCTGATCGCTTTGAAACATCGCAACCAGGCAATCTGGAATCCGCCATACGGTGGGAAGGTGGTTCTCCTTGCAAACAATGCACGAGAAAAAATAATTTCATTCGTGCGATCTACTCAAAATGCAAGTGTTATTGTTTTGATTAATATGACTCCGAACTCAGTTACTGCCGATATAACAAGCGCTTTAGCTGATGGAAAATACATCAACATACTCAATAAAAACAGGATCAATTTCAATGCAGATAACAGAACCTGCTATTTTGAGCCGTGGGAGTATATTGTATTAGAAAAAGAATAAACCTTATCTATTCACAAAGTGAAGGCTTGACTGTTTAATTTCTTAAGAGTCAAGCCTTCACTGTCAGGTTATCCTGCCTATTTCAAAAACTTCTCCCGTTTTTGCAAATTTGTTAAGCCGCCCAGGAAGAAGATAATACTTGATATCACCAAAAATAGCCTGTTTTTCTGTGAGATTTGGGCCCATATCATCTCATTCATCTTGTCAGGAATTGAATATGGATTATGAAAAACATTCCATTGCGTGCGATCGAGTGCCTCAGCGAACATCATTAAGAGTACACCGATTATAATCATAACAACGGCTGTTCCATTCCCATTTTTGACCATTGTCGAGACTAGAAATGCGAGTGTGCCTAAGAAAAGGACAGGGTACATCAATTGCCATGACATCTGAAAGACCGGGAAAGGGGTTAAACCATAATAACCGACCCAGCAGAACAGGTATAGGAAAAACCAGGTTAGTAAAAAGATCATTACTAAGCGGACCATCCATACTTTATAGCGGTAATCGGGAATCCCGAACAAGATTTCCAGAATTCGGGTATCCGCATCGCTTTGTATACCGAAAACGGTGGGATAAAAAACAAGCAACAACCCTGGAAAGAGCAACATACCATAAATAGTAGAAGAATCGTAACTTGGAAAATTGAACACCACATTTATAGAGAGCAAAATAAAAATCAGCAGTGCCGCTGCCACAAACCAGATAAACCGCCCGGCAAAAATGATTTTAAGGTTATAGCGCGCCATTTTGAAAATAAGGTCGAACCAGAAATAGAGCCTACTCTGCTTTGAAAATATCTTTACTGAATTA
>CAIXCY010000180.1 GCA_903918045.1 uncultured Bacteroidia bacterium | reverse complement strand
TATTTACGCGGAGACGGGACTTTTGCAACACCAGCTGCCGGAGGGGGTACCGGTACTGTGACCAGCGTTTCGGTCGTAACCGCCAACGGAGTCAGTGGGACAGTTGCAACTGCAACAACAACACCGGCAATAACATTGACATTGGGCGACATCACTCCCAGTAAAGTTAACACCTTGTATGTTGATGCCCGTAAAGCTGGCAGCGCGGTGGGTAATAATATTTGGATAGGTGACGGGGGTAGATACTCAACAGGAGCGTCGGCGAGTCTGGGATCGTACAATACTGTCTCAGGTTGGAATGCAGGGATTTCAATGACTTCATCGTCATTTAATACAGCCTATGGTTATGGCTCTCTTGCTAATCAAACAACCGGAGGCACGGGGGCAGGAAATAATACAGCGGTAGGATCTTCCAGTCTTGGTTATATTTTGACAGGTTACAATAATGTGGCAATCGGCAGCAGTGCAGGGGCAGGGGTTGTTGGAAATAGCCTCGGGAATTACACATCGACTAACTCAGTCTATATCGGCATTAATACTGTGGCGGGTGCCAACGGTGATGATAATGAGATAGTGATCGGGTCGTCAGTCATTGGTAGCGGCTCAAATACGGTCACCATTGGTAACTCCAGCGTTACAAAAACAGTCCTAAACGGCCAGATAGTTGGGCTTGAATACCCTTATGTCGCAAAAGCAACGGCATATACATTATCTGTTACCGATATGATGGTAGAGGTCACGGGTGCTGGAACCTATAATATGACACTGCCGACTGCTGTCGGGGTCACTGGGAAGGTATATATAATTAAAAAAACGGGAACATCAATTACTCAAATTACAACAACATCAAGTCAGACCATTGATGGGGCTGCGTCTTATAATGGCTTAACCTCGCAGTTTTCAAAAGTAACCGTAATGAGCAATGGCACTAACTGGATTATAATCGGATAACCTTTAAAATATATTTTATGAAACAGTTTTCTGAACGATGGGCATTAAACGCCCAGGACTTTATTAACGGGTTAATTATGGCTGTGATTGGGGGATTGGTTAATATTCTCCTGGTACGCTTTACGTCGGGTAATTTTTTGTTGACGTGGGAAGTAATTTGGCATGGTGCAATTGTATCGGGAGTAACTTATCTCAGCTATAAGTTTCCGCAGGCACCACCGAAGACGCTCGAAATCGACCCATTAAAAACCGATATAATCCAGAAATAGAATGGGTACACTCACAACATTTGGCGAGCTTATCCTGACCGCATTCCTAACCTTCGTAATGGGTGGAATTGGCTTTGTGGTACGATCTCAACTTGGAGTAAATAAGATACTCTCAGAGGGTATCCAGCTGGCCATGTCGGAAATTAAACTGATTCGGGCTATGGCCGAACAAAAAGAGGATGCAAGGGGGATCAGTTGCGCCTATCACTCTGATCAAATTGTCGAGCTGAAAAAGAAAACAGAGCGCATGGATGAAGATATAGCAGAAATTGACACAACGTTATCAAAACATTTAATCGAGCATAATTACAACAAGAAATGATTACCAGACAGATCATATTAGAGATCATGCCAAACGCGCAGAATCTGGACGAGATTATATCGGCTCTCATAGATACCTGTAAATATTACGAGATCAATACAGCGAGGCGCGAGAACGCCTTTTTGGCTCAGATAGCGCACGAATCAGGAGAGTTTCGTTATCTGCATGAGATCGCATCGGGGGCAGCGTATGAAGGACGGGAGGATCTTGGGAATACAGAGGCAGGGGACGGGATTAGATTCAAGGGGCGCGGTATCCTCCAGATCACGGGGCGGTCAAATTATCAGTTAATCAGCGATGATTTAGGGGTAGATTTTGTTTCAAATCCCGAGATACTGGAGGAGCCGGCCATGGCGGCTAAATCAGCGGGTTGGTTTTGGAACTTAAAGAAGTTAAATCGATTAGCAGATATTGGCGATTTTGTGGCGATAACGAAGCGCATAAATGGTGGAACTAATGGCCTATTAGCCCGCGAAGAATATTGGAATAAGGCCAAAATTATCAATCCTTAAAAATTAAAATTATGACAATTTTTACAAAAATTTGGGCTTATCTTACTAAGCTATTTAAAAAAATTGATGCGGAAACAAAGATCCTGGCACCAATTACGATCCAGGTTGTGCAAGCGGTTAAGGCGTTTATGTATAGTCCTGCTGATAATGTTCTTGTTTTTATTGCTGACTTTGCACTTAAGGGAATTGTTGATCCGATTACGATCCAGAAGGTTAATGACACAATTAAAGAGTGGCTTCCCAAGGTGCTCACAGAGCTCGCTCTGGTTAACTCTATCGCTAATTTGACCGATCCTAACGATCAGCTGAAGGCGATATTTGCTAACCTTGAACTCTCATCAGACGAAACGAAGGCGATGGTGTACCGAGGTCTGGCCGCGCTAATTTTGGAAAAACTTAAAGATGGTAAGCTGACTCTGGCAGAGGCGGGGGAAATAGCTGAATATTACTATCAGGACATTATTTTAGCAAAAGTCGCTGCGTGAAACAGCTAATTATCTTAGTTCTTATTTTAGTTTCCTTTCTGGCCTCCGGAGAGGATACTATTCGTATCCGGCATGCCAATTACACGACCTTATTTAGCCTTACAAGGCACTATCCGGTTGTTGTTGATTGGTGGCTAACACGTGCAAAACTAACCTGCAATAAGCTTGACAGGATTAATAATTTCGCACCAGACCCTTCCTGCCCCACTGAAACTAATCTTGAGCAGGATTATAAAGGAGGTGGTTATGACCGCGGCCACATGTGCGACGACTCTGATAACTTATGTCAGGGGAGTATGGTTCAAACAGAGTGCTTTTACTTTGCGAATATTACACCACAGACACCAGCGCTTAACCGGGGATCGTGGAAGATGTTAGAGATGGATTGCCGCAGCATGGCAATTAAAGAGGACTCAATACATATCTGGGCGGGATCTGTAGGGTCGGCGGGGAAAGTTGGTCGGGTGACGATTCCTGAAAAGTGCTGGAAGGTTCTCTACCTCAAACAAAAAAATATCTGGAAAGCCTATATTTTCAAAAACTCAAAGGATGATCGGGAAAATGATAACCCTAAAGTCTCACTGGACGAGGTTGAGCAATTAACAGGGATTGTTTTTAATTGAATTCAAAATACGGTTTATTTACGTTGATTTAATTTTTTTAGCCCGGTTCATTTAGATGGATCGGGCTTTTTTATGGCTTTTAAGATACTTTATAATTGTCTTTATTTAATTTTATTCGCATGATATTCTCACGAAAAATTAATAATTAAATATAAGATATTGATATATAATTGAATATAGAACTATATGATACTTGTAGAAAGCGTATTGCTTCCTCGTTTGGACCGGGGTTCGACTCCCCGCAGCTCCACAAATAATCAGGTGATCGACGCGTGTCGGTCACCTGATTGAGTATTACAGAAATCCGAATTTTGGATTGTTTTTTCGGCACAACTTTTGTAATCTTGAATGATAATATGAACCATAAAACATAATTTAAATGAAAACTTTAAAGATCAAGTTTGATAGCGGAATTCAAATGATATATTTTGGATGGAGGAAATCCATGCTGATTCCAATGGCCCTGGTGATTGTATCTTTCTATAGCTGCACCACTCCCTATATGGTTGGACAATATCAGGGAGGTAACTTTTCCGATCCCCCATCCTGGGCGCAGAATTTCGACAACGAAAATCCGGCAAATTACTATTATCTCCCTGATATTGAATGTTATTATGATCTCCGGAACCGGGAATTTGTATACATGGAAAATGGTAGCTGGAGATTCAGTGCCTTGTTGCCATCGATTTACGCTTCGTTTAATCTAAACAATTGTTTTGTTGTGAAGCTCAATAATTCGGTTAATGAGCCCTGGATGCATTTTCAGTATTACGTTTCTCATTATCCACGGTATTATTACAAATCTATAAACAGGGGTGATCATAACCATGAAGCACGGTGGTTCAATGAGAATGTCAAACATTCAGGGTACAATAACCGAAGAAATGAACCGGGTACTCGCAATGAGAACCGACAAGTTCAGCGGTCTGACCGCGATCAAATGAATAACGGTTACAATAGCAGGAATAATACTGAAACAGGAAACCGTAACGATAACAGGCAGATTAAAGATGTCAATTCCAATCAGATGAATAATCGGGCAAGTAGTCCTCAAAATTCGAATGAAGGTAATCGGAATACAGGGAGACAAATTCCTGATTCGAGACCTAATCCGCAACGGGCAAGTGAAGGTGCACTGAATCGCGAACAACCAATGAAATACTACGGAAGACAAATTGGACAACCAGTTAAGGTTCTGAAAAACATGAGAAAACCTCAGGAAAACAATAGCGAAATAAAACGTCAGGATAACAAAGAGCGGAAACGTGAATAAGATAACTCTGATTATTCTTTTGCTCGTTAATTGGATAACTATCCCTGCACATTCGCAGGATTATAATCCGATTATTCCCGACAACCTGGCCGATCCAACTGTGATGCAATTTGGCGACACCTTTTATTTGTATGCGACAAGTGATGTTGGTGATCTGAAAACCGACCTCAGTTTTTCGGGAAATCCGGTAGTGTGGAAGTCGAAGGATTTTGTAAACTGGAGTTTTGAAGGAATTTGCTTTCAAGGTGTTGACTGGTCGAAAAACCGTTATTGGGCGCCGGGACGTGTGATCCTGAAAGATGGCAGATATTACCTGTTTTTTACATCCGAAGGTGCTACACATGTTGCGATTTCAGACCATCCTGAAGGTCCGTTTCACTTTGCCAATGGACCTGAGAAATTTACGGGTAAGGAAAAAGATTCTATGGTTGCAGAGGATATCGATGGATGTCCCTTTGTTGATGATAATGGGGAGGCCTATTTGTTTTGGCGGTTGCGAAAAGCAGCCAGGCTTACCTCTGACCTTTTGCATCAAAAGGGACCATCGATCACTATTCCTACAAAATGGACCAGCTATTCCGAAGGGCCGTTTATGATTAAGCGAAACGGTATCTATTATTATTTCTATACACTGGGTGGATATGGAGATTATCAGTATGCTTATCAGATAAGTGATAAATCACCCTTAGGGCCATTTGTAACTCCAGTCGAAGATGTAATTCTGACCACGAATCTTAAAGAGAAAATCTGGGGGCCCGGCCATGGTTTTGCCTTTAAACTAAATAATTCAGATGATTGGATTTTTGCATATCTCGAATATGGTATCGGCGGAACCTCCCGTCAGGTTTATGCGGCGAGAATGGAATTTAATCCGGACGGAACTATTAAACCGATCCTTTTAGACAGGCATGGAGTGGGGCCATTGTCGAAAAACAATCAGCCTGAACCGATTGATTTAAGCCATGCAATTGCAAGTGCTTCTTCAATCCGGGAACCACTGACTGTTCAACCACGAAGGTTGCCTAATGATGTTCAACTCTTTGTCCATCTGCCGGAAGTATTACCTTCCCGAATTCATGAATTTGTTGCAGGCAATGCAATTGATAATTCCAATTTTACGGAATGGTGGGCTGCTCCGGAAGATTCGCAGCGGTGGTGGCAGGTTGATCTGGGAGTGGATACGAAGGTTGAACGTTGCGAAATCTTTTTTGCCCATCCGACAATGGGTCATGCCTGTGTGGTTGAAAAATCGTTGGATGGGAAAAGCTGGCAGACCGCCTTGGAGGAAAAGAGTCGGGTAATCCGTTCGCCACACGATGCAGGCAATATTGGAATTGTCCGTTTTCTACGAATCAGGATCATAGAAGGAACACCTGGAATTTGGGAGGTGAAACTTTATTAAGACGTGAACTTCCGAAAAAGGGAGGCAGAGCTCATTTCGTACTCATTCCGTGTCATAATATGGAGCTTTTCCTACCTTATCCCAGAAAGGTGCGAAGTAGTCTGTTCTTATAAATATTTTTTAGTTTTTTTAGGGCCTTCATCTTAAGTTGCCTCACCCTTTCACGTGTAAGGCTCATAACCACTGCAATCTCGTCGATTGATAATGCATGTTCCCCGATTAGTCCAAAATTATAGCGCAGAATTTGAGCCTCCCGTTGGTCGAGTGTTGCAAGGGCCCGCTCAATCTCAATCTTTAATGAGGAGGTCATTAATGACAAGTCGGGACTCGGTTCATCATTGTTTATTAATGTATCGTACAAGGTATATTCCTCACTTTCACTTTCACGCAATGGGGCATCAGCAGAGATATGAAAATTGGAGGATTGCAATGCCTCTTCAATAATCGAAGGCTCGAGTTTCAGCATATCAGCAATCTCTTCGGGTATCGGTTCGCGCTGAAAATCCTGTTCCAGTTTAATAAAAGCGCTATTGATTTTTAAAATCGACCCGATTTTATTAAGTGGCAGCCTTACTATCCTTGATTGTTCTGCAATTGCCTGTAAAATCGCTTGTCTGATCCACCAAACGGCATAGGAAATAAACTTAAATCCACGGGTTTCATCAAAACGCTCAGCAGCTTTGATCAGACCAAGGTTCCCTTCATTGATTAGATCAGGCAGTGTTAACCCCTGGTTTTGATATTGTTTTGCTACTGAAACGACAAACCGGAGATTAGACCGGATCAATGTTTCCAAGGCTTTTCGATCTCCGCTCTTAATGGCACGTGCAAGGTTTACTTCCTCTTCGGCTGAAATAAGAGTTAACTTGCTTATTTCATGCAAATAAAGATCCAGAGATGCTGCATCCCTGTTCGTAATCTGTTTAGATATTTTTAATTGTCTCATGCGAAATCAGGTTAGGATTTTGTGTGACGCTCAAAGATAGGGTATAATTGGTTCATCCGTATACGCTTAACCTAAAAAAAACACGAATAAAATGAAATTTACTGCTTCTGACCATAAAATTTTAATTTTATCTATACACCGGAATATCAGCCAATGAAAAGAGATAAACAAAAAATAAATCAATAATTTGCAAATTCAAATCAAAACTGTATTTTTGCATCGGATTAAGAATTCATCAAGGCACGTAAACTTCATCAATCCTGATTTACTTCCAATAATTTAATAGAACTTAACTGTCAACTTTTGCAGTAATCGTTTATTGACAAAAGTCAGGCAATCAATAAAATAATCAAAATCATAACATGTACGACATTCTTGAATTAAGCAAGAAACTATTGCCCGAATTACGCGATATCGGTAAAGAGTTAAATATTAAACGGGTTGAATCGTTTAAAAAACAGGAACTAATCTATAAAATACTTGATAATCAAGCCATTCTGGCGTCAGGTGTAAAAAAGCCCGAAAAAAAGGTTTTACCCATAATAAAAAAAGCTGAAGCACCGGTTATACAGGATCCGGAACCATTAATTTCGCCAGTAGTAGCTGAACAGGAAACTGTCGTCGACAAGGTTGAAGTAATCAATGAGAATCCACCGGTTGAAAGACAACCTTTGGTTCGTCCATTTCCTAAACGGATTGAGAAACCAAGACTCGAATCAAACGATTCAAAGGAGAGACGCCCACGCGTTTTGCGCAGTGTTGAACCCTTGGTCACAACAACCGTTGAAAAAATTACCCCCGACGTAATTTTGGAAATTGATCCTGAATCCAAAGCAAACCAGCCAGAGGTTTCAGTGAATGCAGATCCTTCCAGGGAGATTCGGATTGAAGGTGAGCAGTCAACCCGTCCGATATTTCCTAAAAAAAATACTCATCAGGCCGGACAAAACCTGACCAAACCGGTTCATCAACCGCAAAAATCGCGGGAACCCGAAAAGTCATACGATTTTGAAGGGATAATAAGTGCCACCGGTGTTCTGGAAATTATGCAGGAAGGATACGGTTTTCTCCGTTCCTCAGATTATAATTACCTCACTTCGCCCGATGACGTTTACGTTTCACAATCTCAGATTAAATTATTTGGTCTCAAGACCGGTGATACAGTTAATGGGATAATCCGCCCACCTAAAGAAGGGGAGAAATATTTTCCGCTGGTTAAAGTAATTGAGATCAATGGTCGCAGTCCGGAATATATACGTGACCGTGTTCCGTTTGAACATCTGACACCGCTATTCCCGGATGAGAAATTCAATATTACTGGTCGTTCAAGCAGTGTTTCTGCACGGGTAGTCGACTTGTTTGCCCCTATTGGAAAAGGGCAACGCGGATTAATTGTCGCTCAGCCAAAAACCGGTAAAACCGTCCTGCTCAAGGATATCGCAAATGCAATTGCGGCAAACCATCCTGAAGTTTATATGATCGTTTTACTGATCGATGAAAGGCCTGAAGAGGTTACAGATATGGCCCGAAGCGTAAATGCCGAAGTTATCGCCTCTACTTTTGATGAACCAGCCGAAAGACACGTTCGGGTTGCCAACATGGTTCTCGAAAAAGCCAAAAGGCTTGTCGAATGCGGGCATGACGTTGTGATCCTGCTCGATTCCATAACCCGTCTTGCCCGGGCTTACAATACCGTTGCCCCTGCTTCCGGAAAGGTTCTTTCGGGTGGTGTGGATGCCAATGCACTCCACAAACCAAAACGTTTCTTTGGGGCAGCTCGTAATATTGAAGAGGGCGGATCACTCACCATACTAGCTACTGCGCTTACCGATACCGGATCCAAGATGGATGATGTAATTTTCGAAGAGTTTAAAGGAACCGGAAATATGGAACTCCAGCTTGATCGCAAACTCTCCAATCGCCGCATCTTTCCATCAGTTGATATTATTGCTTCAAGCACACGTCGTGAAGACCTTCTGCTCGATAAGGCAATGTTGGATAAGATCTGGGTACTTCGTAACTTCCTTAATGGGATGAACCCTGTCGAGGCAATGGATTTCGTAAAGGACCGACTTATGAAAACTGCCTCAAATGAAGAGTTCCTCATTTCAATGAACAGTGATTAGTTGAAGTTTTCAAAATTATAAAAAGAAGGAGCTCGTGGGGCTCCTTTTTTTATGGCTATGGTTTTAGACCAACCGCTCTTTTAGTGTCTGGAAATCATGCAGTCAGAGGAATCGGCCATTCGGGATTCTGACACTTTTAATCAGAACTATCTGTTTAAAACGCCTTCCCTGAATCTGCTTTTGCTCAATCCTAATACCTAATCTTCTTATTTTTATTAAATATAAATAGCATAAATGGTTTAAAATGTAAACTCCAGATTGCAAAAATATCTTTAGATTGATTATTTTTGCAGCACTAAATAAGTGATGTGGAATATTTTTTCGAAGCACATAAAGTCTTGGTAGAGGCCTCTTCTGATTTGATTAGCAGGGGGTTGTATGACGAAATAGATTGGTCCCAGCGCCTTATCGGAGTGAAGGGATTTCGGGGAGTAGGCAAGACAACCTTTTTGCTTAACTACATCCGCAAAAATTACGGAAATTCACGCGACTGTTTATATGTGAACCTGAACGATTTCTACTTTACAAAACGAAGGATATTTTCTTTTGCCGATGAGTTTTATAAGCGGGGGGGAAAGGTTCTGGTCCTGGATCAGATTCATAAATACGAAGATTGGTCAAAAGATCTCAGGCAGTGCTATGATGAACTTCCGGAACTTAAAATTGTATTCAGTAGTTCTCCGGTACTTCGGATTATTGAGGGGAACAACGACTTAAAGGATATAGCTACGTTATATCACCTGGAAGGATTGTCCTTCCGTGAATTTCTCAATTTCAGAACAGGGGAGGAGTTTCCCAAACTCAATCTGGAAGATATCTTAAACCGTCACCGGAAAATTGTTCCTGATATCATCAACAAGGTTAGACCTCTGGCTTATTTCCCCGAATATTTGAAGAGTGGTTTTTACCCTTACTTTATTAAGAATCCCGAATTTTACAGCGAGAGTTTACTTCGTCATGTTAATCTGGCATTGGAAATAGACGTCACCTATCTGAACCAGATTGAACTTAAATATTTGTCAAAACTGCGCAAATTACTTCAGCTGATTGGCGGGCAGATGCCCTTTTCGCCAAATGTATCTAAAATAAGCGCCGAGATTGAGACTTCACGTGCAACCGTGATTAATTATCTCCACTATTTGAAAAACGCCCGGCTGATTAACCTGCTTTTTTCAACAAGTTCCAACGGGCAGCTTCAAAAACCCGATCAGGTTTATCTTCACAATACCAATTTGTTACATATTGTCGCACCGGATAATATAAATAACCGCAATCTGAGATTGACCTTTTTTTATAATCAGGTTGGCTATCACCACAAGTTATCGAGCTCGCAGGAAGATGATTTCAAAGTGAATAACCAATACAACTTTGCCGTTGGTGGGAAATATACCCAGGTTGAGGGGGAAAACCGGTTTGCAGCTGCTGATATGATTGAAATTGGAGAGGGGAACGTAATCCCGCTTTGGCTTTTCGGCTTCCTTTATTAAAGTCCTTATTGTTAATAATATATGAATTTCATACAGAATAAAAATTAAATCAAAATGGCAAAAGAGAAAAAATTTATTACATGTGACGGTAACTATGCCGCTTCATACATCAGCTATATGTTTAGCGAGGTGGCGTGTATTTACCCCATTACTCCTTCGTCCACCATGGCTGAGGTTGTTGATGAATGGGCAGCCAATGGCCGCAAGAATATTTTTGGTCAACCCGTTCGTCTTGCCGAAATGCAGAGTGAAGGTGGTGCGGCCGGAGCTGTTCATGGTGCATTGCAGTCGGGGTCATTAACCACAACCTATACCGCCTCACAAGGATTATTGCTTATGATACCTAACATGTACAAAATTGCCGGCGAATTATTGCCCACAGTTTTCCATGTAAGTGCCCGCGCATTGGCCAGTCATGCTCTCTCGATTTTTGGTGATCACAGTGATGTATATTCTTGCCGTCAGGCCGGATTTGCAATGCTTGCCTCTGGTTCTGTTCAGGAAGTTATGGACCTTAGCGGTGTTTCTCACTTAACTACAATCAAGAGCCGTGTCCCTTTTATGAACTTTTTTGATGGTTTCCGTACTTCACATGAGGTTCAGAAAATCGAAGTTATTGATCAGGATGATCTTTCGGCTTTGCTGGATATGGAAGCCCTTGATGCCTTCCGGAAACGTGCCTTAAATCCGGAACATCCCGTAACACGCGGAACAGCCCAAAACCCTGATATCTTCTTCCAGGCGCGTGAAGCCTGCAATCCATTCTACGACGCTGTCCCTGATATGGTAGAGAACTATATGCAGGAGATCACCAAAATTACCGGAAGAGAATACCACCCGTTTACCTATTACGGTGCGCCGGATGCCGAAAATATCATTGTGGCTATGGGTTCAGTAACCGAAACAATCAAGGAAACAATCGATTACCTGAATGCACAGGGAAAAAATTATGGACTGATTAGTGTTCATTTATATCGCCCATTCTCGATTAAATACCTTTTCAATGTAATGCCTGCTTCGGTAAAACGGATTGCAGTACTGGACAGAACCAAAGAGCCGGGCGCCAATGGAGAACCATTGCACCTCGATTTACGCGATGCCTTCTACGACAAGAAAAATGCTCCGATTATCGTTGGCGGTCGCTATGGTTTAGGATCAAAGGATGTTACCCCTTCACAGATTATCGCGGTTTATAAGAACCTCGAAATGAATGAGCCAAAGAATAACTTCACAATCGGTATTGAAGATGATGTGACATTCCACTCACTTCCTTTAATTCCTGAAATCAAAGTTTCTTCAGAAGATATCTACGAAGCTAAATTCTATGGTCTAGGTTCGGATGGTACAGTTGGCGCCAATAAGAATTCGATCAAGATCATCGGGACTGCAACCGATAAATATTGCCAGGCCTATTTTGCCTATGACTCCAAGAAATCAGGTGGCTTTACAGCCTCACATCTGCGCTTTGGCGACAGTCATATCCGCTCAACTTATTTGATTACCACACCCGATTTTGTAGCTTGTCATGTTCAGGCTTATGTCAACCTTTATGATGTTTTAAAGGGATTGAAAAATGGTGGTTCGTTCCTGCTTAATACCATTTGGGATGAAGAGGAGGTTAAACTCAGGCTGCCTGACGGAATGAAAAAGACCCTTGCCGAGAAAGAGATCAACTTTTATATCATTAACGGTACAAAACTGGCTGCAGATCTTGGACTTGGTGGTCGTACCAATACCATTATGCAGGCTGCCTTCTTTAAGATCACCAATGTGATTCCTTATGAGCTTGCTCAGGAACACATGAAAAAGGCGATTGTGAAGTCTTACGGAATGAAGGGGGAATCTATTGTTAAGATGAACTTCGCAGCCGTTGATGCAGGAGGAAATAATGTTCAGAAAATAACTGTTCCTGCTGACTGGGCAAAAATTAAGGTTAGCGCTGATGATACGACCTCTACACGTCCTGGCTTTATCAAAAATGTTGTGGATGTTATCAATGCCCAGAAAGGGGATGATCTGCCGGTTTCGACCTTCAACGGAAGAGAAGACGGAACCTTTGATGCAGGTACCACTGCTTTTGAGAAACGCGGTATTGCGGTTGATGTTCCACAATGGATACCTGAAAATTGTATTCAGTGTAACCAGTGTTCGTATGTTTGCCCTCACGCTGCTATCCGTCCGTTCCTGATTGATGAAACTGAAGTTGCCGCCCTTCCTGGTGATACAGCAACGATCAAACCAAATGGAAAACAGTTTGCCGGACTTCAGTTCCGTATTCAGATTGCTCCACTTGACTGTACGGGTTGTGGCAACTGTGC
>CAIXCY010000179.1 GCA_903918045.1 uncultured Bacteroidia bacterium | reverse complement strand
CTTTCGCCTCTTCGCCCCTTCGTTATTCCAAATCACTCTGTGCCCACTCTTCCCTCAGCCGTTTCCCCAGAATGGTATAGCTGATTATTTTAAGATCGAGGAAGAAATTTTGGTTTTTGACATATTCGTTGTTGATGCGTACCTTTTCGGGATAGAGGATTTGATCGTTGTAGCGGATCGGATCAGGCTGATTGGATAGCAGCTCCTCCTCGTTTGAGAACATATTACTTGCCGCACCGGTAAATCCCGGTTTTTATAGTTTACCCTTTTTTGAAAATAAATCCGGGTAATCCCCAACGCCTGTTTTAGTTTATTGAATGAGATCACTCAGCTTTCAGAGAGTTATTTCGACTATTTTGTTTTTAGAAAAAGATCTGCTTCAACACCAGCCTGGTTAAGGATAGCTTTAAGAGTACCTTCAGGCATGTCACCTGAATGATTGGGGATAGTTGTGAATCGCCTGGTATTGGGATTATGCCAAATCTCATGGCTTCCAGCTGCCTGCCGATAGAATTCAAAACCTAATATTTTAAGTTTTATGATGATATTGCGGTATCGGAATCCTGCAAGGCGTCCCATCTCCCTGGAAGTTAATTGAGTTGTCTAAAATAAACTAAAGACCAACAACTAAAGGATAATCAAAGTTATCCGCAAAAGTAATAAGCTGGTCTTCCTGACCTTCATGGGCTTCAATCAGTTTTTTAGCTACATCTCTTGCGATTTCTATGGTTTCAGAAATTGTTCTGCCCTGAACAACTAAGCCTTGGATTGTATCTGAGGTTGCCAGATAAAATCCTTCAGGAAGTTTTTCAATATGCAAGTTTATTATCTTTTCCATTTTACTGTTTTTCTCAAAATTAATTAAAAATAATCCTTTTTTATGATTCCTTTTGATTTTTGTTTCCTTTTTCCGTAAACCTATTTCAGGACAGACTTAAATATTCAACCCGCTGCGGGGTTGGTCTGGTATTTCATTTGCTTTCCCCCAGTTCCGCAAGCTACACTGGGGGTCAATAATCCGCCAGCTGGCTGACAACCACTTCGTGGTATTCTTCATTCCTGCATTCTTTCATTCTTTATTTCTTTCATTGACTCTTCGCCCCAACGCCCCTTCGCCCCATCGCCCTTTCGCCTCATCGCCCTTTCTCCCCCTCGTTCAGTCCACTCTGTGCCCATTCTTCCTTGAGTCGTTTACCCAGAATGGTATAGCTGATTATTTTAAGATCGAGGAAGAAATTCTGGTTTTTGACATATTCGTTGTTGATGCGCACCTTTTCGGGGTAGAGGATTTGATCGTTGAAGCGGATGGGATCAACCTGATTGGCCAGCAGCTCCTCTTCGTTAGAGAACCGCATACTGGCAGCGCCGGTTAATCCGGGTTTGATGGAGAGGAGCAAACGGTCAGCTCCTTTTAACTGATCTGTATGAGACTTAGGGTATGGGACAGAAAAGGATCATATCCCAGATAATGATATGGATGAGCTACGGCAGTTCGATGATTCTTGTTTATTAAGCAACTAAATCTGCATTAATGTGCAATACATAGCCTAGTTTAGTCATATATTCATTGCAGTCTTCCCAGAACAAACCAAATG
>CAIXCY010000178.1 GCA_903918045.1 uncultured Bacteroidia bacterium | reverse complement strand
TTAGGTTCCAGAGCCTTGAGGCCATTGGCATAACCTTTGGGAATTGACAATAATTCGCTATTATTTGCAGAGAGGTGGTGAACCTCCGGGATAAGATCATCTGACGGGTTTTCGAAATCATCGATCTTTACCCAGGCAACAATAAAACTTCCGGTGATGGGGTAAAAGTACTTTTTCTCGAACTGGTGTCCCTGCCAGGCACGGACTACACTGGTGTCGGGATGTTTGATGAAATAGAAACGTTTTACATCGGGAAAATCAAATGCATTCACGAAGCGCATTGTGCCACGGTTGTCGGTGAAGGTGCCGCCTTTTGTTATAAGGGGTTTTTCGATCATTTTTTAAGAGTATACCACAGTGTATCACAGTGTTTAAAAGGTGTTTCACAGATTAAAGGGTTCACAGTGTATCACAACTTGTCCCTGCCTGTCCCTGCTTGCCCCTGCCTGCCCCGATCTATCGGGGATCTATTGGGGAGCATCGGGAATCTATCGGGAGTGTTTAAAAAGTGTTTCACTGTGTTTTATTTATTTTAGACACTGTGTGACACTGTGTTTAACTCTGTGGTACACTGTGGACCCTTTTTAATTTGTAACTTCACCTAAAACATCCCTCCTTATCATGGGAAGCTTCAACAATAACTTTTTCATCCCCTCCAGATCGAGGCGGTGGGTGTTGTGGGAGTGGTAATCGTCAATGACGGATACTTCCTGCTGTCCTTCGACGAAATATTTATCGTAATTCAGGTCGCGGTTGTCGGCCGGGACGCGGAAATAGTTCCCCATATCGATCGACTTGGCCATCTCTTCACGGGTAACCAGTGTTTCGTATAATTTCTCTCCATGTCGGGTACCAATTACGCGTACCTGGCTTTTTGATTTATATAAACTAATAATTGCGTTTCCTAAGGTTTCAATCGTTGCGGCGGGGGCTTTCTGAACAAAGAGGTCGCCGTTATGACCGTGCTGAAAGGCATAGATCACCAGATCGACGGCATCTTCGAGGGTCATCATAAAACGGGTCATATTGGGGTCGGTGACCGTTAGGTCTTTACCGGCTGCAAGTTGATCTACAAACAGTGGAATTACAGAACCTCGGCTGGCCATCACATTGCCATAACGGGTACAGCAGATGGTTGTCTTTGAATCGTCACCGAGGGAGCGGGCTTTGGCGATCGCAACTTTCTCCATCATCGCCTTGCTGATCCCCATCGCATTGATCGGATAGGCTGCCTTGTCGGTACTCAGCACGATCATCCGTTTCACTTCATGTTCAACAGCTGAATCGAGGACATTGGCTGTTCCCAATACATTGGTGTTTACTGCCTCGATGGGAAAGAATTCGCATGAAGGGACTTGCTTGAGCGCTGCGGCATGGAAGATAAAGTCGACACCGCGCATGGCATTGTCGACACTCCGTTTGTTGCGTACATCACCGATATAGAATTTCACCTTGGGGTTATTCAGCTTATGGCGCATATCGTCCTGTTTCTTCTCATCGCGCGAAAAGATGCGGATCTCTTTGATATTGGTATCGAGGAAACGGTCAAGGACGGCGTTGCCGAACGAGCCTGTACCTCCGGTAATTAGAAGTGTTTTATTTGAGAACATCAATGATTGGGTTGATGGTTATTATATTGTGAATGGAACGCAGATAAAGAATAGAACGCAGATGACGCAGATTGAACTGATTTACGCGGATAAAAAAAATGAATAAATCAGGTGGGAAAAGGTACACAACTTGTCCCTGCCTGCCCCGATTTATCGGGGATCTATCGGGAGTGTTTCACTGTGTTAAAAGGTGTTTCACAGTGTAAAAGGTATACAGAGTTTCACTGTGTTAAAAGGTGTCTCACAGATTAAAAGGTACACAGTGTTTCACTGTGTTAAAAGGTGTTTCACAGATTAAAAGGTACACAGAGTTTCACTGTGTTAAAAGGTGTCTCACAGATTAAAAGGTACACAACTTGTCCCGATCTATCGGGAGTGTTTCACTGGGTTAAAAGGTGTTTCACAGATTAAAAGGTACACAACTTGTCCCTGCCTGCCCCTGCCTGTCCCTGCCTGCCCAGATAGATCGGGGCTGGCAGTTGCAAACGAGGGGAAGGGGAGTTGCACCCGAGGTTATTCAAATTACACCTTTGCAGGGTGATTCGAAGAACTTCGTTAAGGTGAAAATTATCGAATATAGAGTATTAATAAAGGCAATTACAAACGAGGGGATAATTCTATTTTTTATAAATGCAAATACCTGTGCGATTGATATGATCGGTTAATTGTGGTTCTTTTATTTTATTGTAGATTACAAGGTCAACAACATAGGGTAGCATAAGATCATCAATTTCCAGTTCGATTTTTCGTAAAAGCTGCAGATCCGTGTTTGCTCCTTTTAAGGCTAAATCGATATCACTCCCCTCTTTAAAAGTTCCTTTTGCACGTGATCCGAATAAAATTACCTCCTCGACATCAGTCTCCTTGCCAAAGAGTGTAATTATTTTCTCAAGTACTTGTTCAGACAACCCAAAATTCATTCTTGCTCTTCCTTGATTTTATTTGAAGTCGTTTATTATCAGGTATTCAATCAAACCATAAATTTTGATAACTTTTCGTTTAATTCGAAAAGGAGTTTATAATAGTCAAGAATTATTGCTTTTGAAATCTGGTGAGCAATTTCTTCATCATATGTGTGAACTGTGCGGTTTCTATCCTTGAGCATCTCCATCCATTTTTCGCCATTTGTGAGGTAACCATCCTGGAACGCCCGCATCAGAACAGGTCTTGGTCCTTTAATATCCAGATAACCTCCCTGCTCTTCCAAATAATCCTGTAAGGTTTTCCAGGCTAGCTCGAAGGTATATTCAAACGATTGTATCAGCCCCTGCTCTTCCATCTCGTTCAGCTCATTTTTCTGCATAAAACGGGTTAGCTGAGAAAGGGCTTTTTGATAGTTATTGAATCGCTGAATCCAACGGATATCGGTCATCGTTTTAGTGATTTCATTTGGGATAGAACGCTCAAGTCCCCATTTGGTTCGAAATAGGAGGATGTGTTAAATCCAGAGGATTTTAAGGTTTATAGAAAGATTTCCTGATAAAACAGGGTACGACTCGGCCGAAGTTGTATATAACTCGTTGTTGATTTTTTCTATAAACCTTTGACCTCTATAAGGTCATTTTGATTTCGTTCAGTGAAACCTTCACTTATGGGGGTGTTCGTATTTAGCCAGTACCATTTAACTGCTTCCCTGAGTCCGGCTCGGAGATTATACTGGGGATTATAGTTCAGTAATCTTCGGGCTTTGTCGATCGATGCCAGCGAATGGGGGATATCCCCAACCCTGTTTGGACCGTGGATGATTTTAACCTTCTCAATTTTTGGATCCAGCTCACTCAGGAACTCCTTGAGGTAGCCAATCAACTGATTCAAAGTGGTTCGGTCACCAAAGGCAGTATTGTAAACTGTATTTACAGCCTGAAGATCGGTGGTTGACATCGCCAGCATATTCATCTGAATCACATTATCAATATACGTAAAATCGCGTGAATACTCTCCGTCGCCGTTGATGAGGGGTGACTCGTGATTCATCAGTTGCTTCACAAAGAGTGGGATTACTGCTGCATAGGCTCCGTTGGGGTCCTGCTTGCGGCCAAAGACATTGAAATAGCGCAATCCAATACATTCAATGCCGTAAGTCCTCGAAAAGACATCGGCATAGAGCTCATTTACATATTTTGTTATCGCATAGGGTGACAAAGGTCTCCCGATTACCTCTTCTACCTTTGGTAGTGATTCAGAATCTCCATAGGTGGATGAACTGGCTGCATAGATAAACCGTTTCACTTTTGCATCGCGTGCAGCAATGAGCATATTCAGAAAGCCCGAGACATTGACGTCATTGGTTGTTATCGGATCGCCGATGGAGCGGGGTACGGATCCGAGTGCTGCTTCATGAAAAACGTAATCGATCCCCTCCACAGACTGTTTGCAATTCTCAAGGTTGCGGATGTCCCCAGTAATCAGTTTGAAATTGGGGTGGGAGAGGAGGTTCTCAAGGTTCTCCATCTTACCGGTGGAGAAATTGTCCAGGACAGTTACATGGTGACCGGCTGCGATCAGGGCTTCAGATAAGTTAGAGCCAATGAATCCGGCACCACCGGTTACGAGTATTTTTTGAGAGGAATCCACTAAGCTTATATTTTAATAGATTGACAATTTTTGTCCATGCTACTTTTTGTCCACGAATTACACGAATTTTCACCAATTCGTAGGATTGAAAATGGCATAACGTCGTGGACGTGATTTTGGAGACTGCCATAATTCAAATTTCTTTTATCATACCGAGGGTATGATGATTTATCTAAACTTTTAAAATTAGTGTAAATTGGTGTAATTAGTGGACTTATTTTAAATCATTTGTAATTCTAACCCCGTAACCTGTATGGAATTTTTATTCCACAGTCACCCTCGCCATTGGAAAGGGCCGGGGCGAGGTCAATCGGGAATGAGTTACAGGATGACAAAATTCTGCCCCAAATCCCCCTTGTGTTTCCCCTTTCGCGAAAGGGGGAGATCATCCAGACCAAATTATCTTCCAACAATGAATAACGAATCATTCTATTATAGCTTCGCCCTTTCACTCCCATTTGCTGACCACCACCGATAAGGCAATGGAGGAGTTATTCTGATTTTTTTCAGTGCCGTAAAAGTAGCCAAAATTGATTATTTGATTGTCATTTGGATATTTTGCATCGAACCATTTGACAGATGTAGCGTATTTGTTGGTAGGTGTACCATTTTGCGCAATAAGTGTACCTCTTCCTCGAAGAATAAACCATGAAAGGGTTATCTATTTATAGGAAGTTCATAAGACTTAAATATGCTAGCCATTTCAGGCCTCGGTTCGACTCCGCTCAACGACCCTTCGTCCCTTCGCCTCTTCTCCCCTTCGCCACTCGCAGTCGCACAGTCGTTTCGTCGTCCCTACCCCTTCTTCTTCTTCACCTTACCCTCATCATCTGAGGAGTAATAGGTGTAGTTGTAGCTTTTCTTGTAGGAATAGTGGTAATACGCTTCGTAACGTGAATATTTGGAATAGGAATAGCCAAACGATTCGAGTTTAATGTCGTTCACAAGGATTGCCAGGTGGTTGATCATCTGCTTCTCGCCGTAATGGTTGATCATATCGATCTGTTGTTTGCGCGAAATACCGTAGCGCAAAATAAAGATGTTCAAATCGGAGAGCTGTCCGGCAATAATTCCATCCGTAACATACGATACAGGGGCATTATCCAGGATGATATAGTCGAATGTGAGGCGTAACTTGTCAAGCAGGGCTTTCATCTCCGGCTTTCCGAGTAATTCAGCTGGATTTGGAGGAATCGGGCCTGCCGGGATCATCGAGAGATTTTTCACCGATGTGGGCAAGACAACGTCTTCAAATTTATCATATCCGATCAGGTAGGTGCTTAACCCTTTTTCATTGCTCAGATCAAAGATATGGTGGAGTTTTGGCTTGCGAAGGTCGACTCCAAGGATTACCACTTTTTTATCGTTCATTGCCAGGATTGAGGCCAGATTCACAGATACGAAGGTCTTGCCCTCGCCTGGATGGGTGGACTGGACAGAGATCACACTACCCTGGTTCTCCGGAAGCATATATTGCAGGTTCGTCCTGAAGGTTCGGAAAGCTTCTGCCATCACCGATTTTGGATTTTCATACACAATCAATGTGCCACCTGAGAGGTCGTGCATGATATTCCCGATTATCGGTACACGAGTATTGTGTTCGATATCCTCCTGGGTCCGTATTTTCGAATCAAACATCTTCAGTAAGATAATTACCAACACCGGTAGACCAATGCCAAGGATTACGCCCATTAAAAGGATTATGGATCGGGAAAGTCCTACAGGGACTGCATCGTCGGGACGTGCGATATCGATGATCTGAACGTCGGGAACACTCGATGCTAGGGTTATATTTGTTTCTGCCCTTTTCTTAAGCAGGAAGGTATATAAATCGTTTGTTACATTAAACTGGCGCTGAATATCGATCATCTGCTGCTCTTTTTCAGGGAGCTTATTGAGCTGAAGGTTGATCGTTGACTGACGCTCCTTAAGGGTGTTGATCGATTTGGAGGCGTTGTTGATCAGGTTGCGCAGGTTTTCGGATAACTGACTGCGCGTTTGGGTGAGTTCCTTGTCGATGAGTCCTATAGCAGGGTTATTTTCCTTTGTACTGAAGGATACCACCTGTCTGCGGTTATATAGTTCGCCTAATTTTATAACAAGGGAATTAAGCATTGGATCCTGAATTCCTACCACAGAAGGGGAGATCAGTTGTTTCTGATTACCCGGTTCGTTCAGATAGGAGAGGATATTGTTGAAATAGTCAAGCTGCATCTGGCTTGTTGCCCGCTCGGTCTCAAGTTCTTTAAGGTTATTCATTACCAGGGTTCCCTCAGTGTCGAGGTTGATCACGTTATTCTTGGAACGGAAATCTGTGTAACGGGCGCCTGCACTGTTCATCGAGTCGGAGATGCCGGTCAGCTGTTTGTTAATGAAATCGAGTGACCTGCGCTGCGCCTCATTTTGTAGATCCATCTTACCGTTAATGTAAACCTTCAGCAGTTCATTGAGGAATTCACCATCTTTCTGAGGTTCTTCACCCGTGATCTGACATTGAACAATATCGCTTAATTTGGTCTTTAGTGTTGCCTTTATTCTTCCTTTATATCCGAGTGTTAAACGGTTCAGGTCATTAAATACAAACTGGTACTGACCCTCCGGCACTTTGTCGATATTGGGCTTCTTATCGAGTGTGAAGTTAAACCAGGTGTTTGTGAAAGGGCGGCCATAAGTTCCGGTTCCTTCAAAGGCTAAATCTGTTGGAACATCATTGATCATTACCTTTTCCTTCACCGAAATTGCATAGTTCAGATCGGAGGTGGGGGTAATATTGATCGGGACTCCCTTTAGGTTTACAAAATTTTGTCCCTCCTGTACCAGGAAAGGTTCCTGTTTGTAAATTCCGTGCCATATAAAAAGGCTTTTTTTGTACCAGCTGGTTCCCCATCTCAGGTTTAAAAGGGTCTGATTAATCGGTGCATAGGAGGTAATAATCTCGATCTGATTATAGATGTTATTCTGCGGCTGATCAACTACACCTTTGAACATGTTTGCCATGTCGCTACCCATACCGGATGATTTTTCGGGAATCATTATCGATGTAGTGACCGTGTACATTGATTTTGAGAGCTTTGTATAGATGTAGGCTGAACCAAATCCGATAACGCCAAAAAGCAAAAACCACTGCCATTGTCTTACGATCAGAGATAGTATATTTTTGAAGTCAAATCCTTGTTCGACTTCCCGTTCTTCGCTGTTGTTTACAGGGTTCATAGAAATGCTATAGGTTCAAACGTATTGTATTACTTTAAAACTTAATCTTAGAAAGGTTTTAGGACGAGCAAAAATCCTAACACTGTAACCAGTACCGATGTGGAAGAGAGGAACAGTGAGTAAGCCTGGCTGTTCAGCTCGGTATTTTTATGTTTATCGGGACGGACAATAATGTTGTCATTGGGATGGAGGTAAAAGGCTTCGGAGGCATAAACATCTTTCGAGGTGAGGTCGAGCATAAAGGTTTTATTTCCTTCTGCGCTCGGCCGTACCACCATCACATCTTTAATTGTGGCATAATCGGTATTTCCGCTTGCCATTGCAAGTGCTTCGATAAGGTTAATTGAGTTGTTGTAGTTGTAGTAAACACCAGGATTACGTACTTCACCCATTACGGTAATCTTGAAATTAAGGAGCTTTACTTTTACAATTGGCGCAGTCAGTGTCTCATCGGCTTTCTTCTGCACGATCTGTTCTGCTTCTGACTGGGTGTGTCCGGATAGTTTAATATTTCCAAGCATAGGTAATTTTACTTCTCCCTCTTTATCTATTTCAAAACCATAAAGATATGCTCCACTTGGAGTTGAGAATTTCATATACGATTGGCCACCTCCAGTACCTTCCATTGTAGCTTCCGGGTTGTAAAGTTGATTTACATCGGCATTTGTTGACTTGATACTTACGTAAAGGATGTCGCCTGTCTTAAGGATATGTTCTGTAACAGTGGATGGAAGTCCTTTGATAATGTCGTTTTGGGCTGCATCCTTTAAGTAGATAAGGTCCTTACTGCTTCTGCAGGAGAAGATGGAGAGCAGTGCCAGGATTGCGAAGATTTTTGTACCGGTTTTCATTTCTAGTTAATGAATTTGATGATGGTTATATTTTGATTTTAAGGTATATTTCAGAATTAGGGGGCAAAAGTACAATATTTCTATTAATCTACCTTAATTCCTAATTTTTGCAGATATTTTCTTGTTCTTTCTTACAGCTTCGCCCGCTCACTCCCATTTGAGGAGATCATGTTTTACCCTTTTAAACCTTAAATCAGGGGCTAAACGGTTTGCTAAAGTAATTCTTATTGGTGGTATGGTACCCCTCAACTGCCTATTAAGGCTAATTGTAACCTTTACGTAACATTCGGGGGGTATTTGTCCCTGATGGAAGTGTCCTCGTAACTCGTCCTTTTCCATTTGGAACTGTCATTGCGAGGAACGGGAAATGATTAAGTTCCTGAAAGGACGAGTATTGTTTTTGTGTGACGAAGCAAGCTACTGTGGGGATAATGGGGCAGTCATTCGATGGAGAAGATTGCTTCGTCCTCGTTCCTCGTCCTCGCAATGACAGTGCTAATGGGTAGATTGCTTCGTCCTCGTACCTCGTCCTCTTCCATCAGGACTGTCATTGCGAGGAACGGGAAATGATTGAGTTCCTGCAAGGACAGTATTGTTTTTATGTGACGAAGCAATCTACTGTGGGGATAATGGGGCAATCATTCGATGGGTAGATTGCTTCGTCCTCGTACCTCGGCCTCTTCCATCAGTACTGTCATTGCGAGGAACGGGAAATGATTGAGTTCCTGCAAGGACAGTATTGTTTTTATGTGACGAAGCAATCTACTGTGGGGATAATGGGGCAGTCATTCGATTGGTAGATTGCTTCGTCCTCGT
>CAIXCY010000177.1 GCA_903918045.1 uncultured Bacteroidia bacterium | reverse complement strand
ACATCCAACCTGGTGAAGATCACGGTTAATCCGACATTGAATGCCGCTGTGGCGATTGTGGCTGATGCTAACCCGGTTTGCGAAGGCACCACAGTTTTGTTCACTGCAACTCCGACAAATGGAGGGACAACACCTACTTACCAGTGGTATCTGGGAGAATCTATGGTTGGAACAGGCGGCCAGACGTATGCATATACTCCTGCAAACGGGGATGTGATTTCTGTCGTGATAACTTCAAACGCAACTGCGTGCCTGGGGTATTCTATAAGTCATTCAGATCCGATAACCATAACAGTCAACTCCTCGCTGACAGTCGGTGTATCGATTGTAGCAGATGCAAACCCGGTATACACAGGCACCAGTGTGACCTTTACAGCCACCCCAACCAACGGCGGAGAGACTCCATCGTATCAATGGTATAACAAAGCTGCCCCGGTGGGAACCAACAGCCCTGAGTATAAGTATATTCCGGCAGAAGGAGACAAGATAAAAGTTGTGATGACATCGAACGCTGAATCTTGTCTTTTAAACTCTCCGGCTACCTCAAATGAAATCACGATGACGGTGAACTCCAACCTGACAGCCAGCGTATCGATCGTCGCAGATGCGAACCCGGTTTGCTCAGGCACCAGTGTCACTTTCACTGCAACTCCGGTAAATGGAGGAACAGCACCAACTTACCAGTGGTACCAGAATGGAACTCCGGTGGGAGAAAACATACCTGCATTTTCCTGTGTCCCGGTAAATGGTGATGTAATTTCTGTGGTGATGACTCCGGGCCTGTCGGGAACTCCTGCTACTTCCAACCTGGTGACGATGACAGTTAATACGTCACTAACCGCCTCGGTAGCGATTGCAGCAGATGCCAACCCGGTTTGTTCAGGAACGAATGTAATCTTTACAGCCACCCCAACCAACGGCGGAGAGCATCCATCGTACCAGTGGTACAACGGGACCAACATGGTTGGAACCGACAGTCCGACCTTTACATATATCCCATCAAACAATGATAAAATCACGGTGGTGATGACCTCCGGAGAATCTGCCTGCCTGTCAGGATCACCGGCTACATCAAACGCAATCACAATGACGGTTAATCCATCGGTGACTGCCTCTGTAAGGATTGTCGCTAGTAAAAACCCGGTATGCGCAGGAACAAATGTGACTTTCACGGCAACCCCCACCAATGGCGGGACGCCGGTTTACCAGTGGTACAAGGGAGATACTCAGGTAGGAACAAACTTAAGGACGTATTTATATGCTCCTGCTAACGGGGATGTGATTTCTGTAGTGATGACTTCAAATGCAAGCTCTTGTCTGGTGAATTCTTCTGTTACTTCAAATGCTGTGACAATGCTCCTTACCCCGGCACTGACCGCCTCTACTTTCAGCGTTACAGCTGATCCTCCTTCCGGCAACGTATGTGCAGGAAATGCTGTAAAACTTACTGCCGCTTCCAACGACCTCACATTCGACGGCGAAAATGATTATGTGAATCTGGGAGATATGAATGAACTGGATGGTACAACAACATTCACCATCGAGACCATGTTTTATTCCACTGAGTCTGGAGACACCAAAACCCTGTTTTCAAAAAGGGTTGACAATAACAATAAGATCCAGCTTTTCTCTAATCTGTTATTTGCTGTCGGGAATAACAACGACCTCATGGAAGCCTATCCGTCCGGCCTGTTAATGCTAACAAACACATGGATTCATGTGGCAGCCGTGTATAATGCATCCGGTGCAACCGATGCAGATAAAATGAAAATTTACATCAATGGCGTTGCTCAAAGCCTTGTCTTTAACGGAACAACACCACCCACAACCGCAGTAAACAGTGCACCTGCATTGATAGGTTCAGAGAGTATAAATGCAAATTATGACATTTGCTATACGGGTAGAGTGAACGATTTCCGTATCTGGAATACAGCCAGGAGCGCTACGCAGGTTTTGATTTCAGCAAACCAAAGCCTTTCAGGTTCAACTACAGGGCTGATAGCGGAGTACAGGTTAAATGAACTCCCGGGAAGTACAACAGCAGCTAACAGTGCGGGATCCGGATATAATGGAACGCTGGTTAATTTCGATGCAACTACAGCATGGAAACCAAACAATAGCAGCAGTGGCACAGTTACTAGTTATGCCTGGACAGGCGGAATATCTAACGACGCTTCTTTTGTTCCCTCTCAATCCGGCACCTATACTGTAACGGCTACCGGTACTGCATGTAGCAGTGCCAAAGCTTTACAGTCAGTGCTGATTACAGTGAACCCGCGACCAACGATAACTATAACAGGACCAGCAACGGTTTGTCAGAACGCTTCAGGGAATGTCTATACCACTGAAGCCGATATGACCGGGTACACCTGGAATGTTTCTGCCGGCGGCACGATTACGGCCGGGTCGGATACTCATTCAATAACAGTAACCTGGAATACAGCAGGACCTCAATCGGTTGACGTGAACTACACCAACAGTCAAAACTGTAGTGCAGCCACGCCTGCTTCGTATGCTGTAACAGTCAATGCAATCACCTCAGCCCCGGTCATTACATCACCAATCGCTACCGGAGCCACCTCAGTAAGTGGAACCAGCAGCGAAATCGATGGAACAACAATCGATGTACTGATCAATGCAGTCTCTAAAGGAACAACAACAGTAACCACCAATGCATGGACAAAAACAGACCTTACCGCCTTAACCGACGGACAGGTTGTCACCGCTAATGCCACTGCAACAGGTAAGTGTGTGAGTCCGATATCTAATTCTGTCACTGTTATATCCCCTGTTATAGCCACGCAGCTTTCCATCAACGCAGCTACCGATCATCAAACCGCCACTGTTGGGACAGCATTACCAACACCGGTGAGTGTAACGGTGAAAGATGGATTAAATAAACCTGTAAGCGGTGTTTCCGTCACCTTTGCCGTTGTAACGGGAGGCGGATCAGTAACCTATGCTTCACAACTTACCAATAGTCGCGGAATCGCGGCTATCGGAAGCTGGATACTGGGACAAATTGCAGGAAAAGACAATAATACCTTAATTGTAACCAGCGGATCACTAACTCCGGTTACCTTTTTCGCAAGCGGAACAGCAGGCGATGTTGCGACAGTTACTCCCTCAGGTGCGGAATCCATTGCATCTGACATTGAATCAGCTGAATATACTGCCATATCCTACGACGTATATGGGAACGAAGTATCAGACGACACCCATATCTGGTCAGTAACCAACGGAACAGGTTCTGCGAACTTATCCAACAGCAACAAGCTAATGGGCGTTTTGGCAGGTAAGGTAACGATGAAGGCAACCTCGGTACAAAACAGTGCAGTCGGCGGTAATCTGCCGGTGACAGTCACTGCTGGTGCGGCAACGCATGTGACGGTCGAGACAAAAACCGATGGTACCGGCAGCCCATTGATTGCAACCCATATGCCCATCGGAAGTACGCTAACGGTGTATGCAGTTGCACGGGATGTCAACAACAACTTCGTTGCCAATGTGACTGCGGACGGTTGGTCTCTTCCTGACAAATCAGGAGTAGTTGACGGAGATCTGGCTGGCAGTGGCGCGAGTGCAGTCTTCACCGGTCATGCAGTGGGAACTGCAACGATTCAGGCGACATCGGCTGGTCTGACACCGGTTAAATCAGGTACAGTTACCGTTACAAGTCTGCCTGCTTTAAGTTTGAAAGTCTTCCTTGAAGGACCATTCAATAAGGTTGCCGGTTCAATGGATATAACGCTGAACACGGCTCATTATATTCCACTGGCACAGCCATATAGTGCGGAGCCATGGAAATATAAAGGAACTGAATCTGTAGGTTCTATCCCTGATGGTGTGGTCGACTGGGTTCTGGTCGAGCTGAGACAGGCAGCAACTCCTGAAGCAGCAATTCCGTCAACCATATTATCCGGCTGGCCAAAGGCGTGCTTCCTGAAATCGGACGGTTCTATAATGAACTATGATGGATCTGGCCTAACGGTGAATACTGCATTTACGGGTAATCTGTTTGTAGTAATACGGCACCGCAACCATGTCGCGATAATGAGCTCGACAGGAATGATCCTCTCTGATGATGGCAACAGCTATAGTTATGATTTCACGAGTGCAGTCACCCAGGCATATGGCGGAGAGGCTGGTTATAAACTGATCCCCGCAACTGCGAAGTGCGCGATGGTCGGCGGAGATGCAGATGGTGACGGTAATGTCTGGGCATCCGATTTTAACAAGTGGGCAGCACTATTTTACCAGCAACACGAATACTTTGATTCAGATTTTAACCTGGACGGCGATGTATTTGTGACTGATTATGACATATGGGCAGCCAATTTTATGCTGGGAAATGCTCCCGCCCTGAAGAGTGTAAATATCAATGCTACCGGGATACACCCTTCGATAAAATACAAGAGTCAGGTGCCTGTTAATCGATAGAATAAAAATAATGTCAACAAAGAATATTTAAACAAGTGATATGAAAAAGATTCTCATTCTACTTTATCTGATGTTGGTTTCCGGGGCAATCTTTGGGCAGCGACTTTCATTCCGGTTTATCAATCCACAGATAATCCGTCTCGCTGGCATTGACAATCTCCAGTTTGACATTCAGATTATGGCAACTGCCGATACGTATCTGTGGTCGACACAGGTGGCATTAAATTTTAATAATACGACATTCGACCTAAATCCTTCTCACTGGACAGTAACCAGGGTTGGCCCGTTTAGCGGGAACAATAGTAGTGGCAATCCAAAGTATGGTGTAATCACCCATAGTTACGGAACCGCCCCCGGTGAATCATGTGGAATTGCGCTCGCTGCAGATATAAATAAATTCAGCGTAACCCCTTCCGCAATTGATTTCGGCTTAATTCCATCAGGACTTGATAGCTGGATTACCATGATCACTGTAAGCGTGCCGTTGTCTGTTCCTTCAGGCGATGGCCTGGCCGGCATCGATTTTCTGGAAACCTCAATGAACGGCCAGGCATCCTATATTTCAGCAGCGAATAATACAACTCCCTATTCGAATCCTAATGACTACGATTCGCGTGATTTACTTACCGCCTACACAGGAAGGATCTATTCCACGGCCTTTGGCTGGACACAGGTTGGTGGTGGCACCGATGGCGTTCCGTATAAAAACTGGGGGTCATCAGTAAGCACAACGGTCTGGGAGGGGAATGCAGCAATACCGTCGGGCACTTCGCTGGCTAAGGCCCTGCAAATTCAAAACCCGGCCACCTTAACGATTCCTGTTGATGGGGCACTCACAGTAGCAGGAGCAACAGATGTCGGAACTGCCAGTGGATTAATTTTACAGTCAGGTTCCGCAGGGACCGGCTCCCTAATTACGGGTACCGCAACTACCACAGGATCAGGAAGCACTACCTCCCAGCGTTACATGACTACTGGCAGGTGGCATATCGTATCCTCTCCTGTTGGACAAACAATCAAATCGTTTCTGACCGCTAATGGTAACGTGCAGACAAATTTGACAAACGGCGCAAGGGGAATGATGGATTATAACCCCCTTTTAAACCAGTGGAACTCATTCTTCACTGATAATATTAACGGTAACGTGGGGGCTGGAAAAGGTTTCTGCCTCCGTTCGGCTGCAGATGGGAATGTGAATTTTTCGGGATCACTTCAGACAGGGGCTAAATCTGCGACCGGCCTTGACGCAACTTACTGGAATTGCATCGGAAATCCCTATTCCTCAGCTATTGGAATTAATGACTGGAGCAGCACGGGAGCGACCAACAATTTTATAAAGGTAAATGCAGCGAACCTCGATCCGGCTTATGGTGCCGTTTATATCTGGGATCAATTGGATGCCCAGAATGGTGTTCCTGGAAAATATACGGTAATTTCCAATTCACACATCGAGTCATATAATAATGTGCAGCAGGAACAGGCATTTATGGTAAAGATGAACACAGGGAAAACAGCTGTCGATTTTACACCGGCTATGCAATTTCACAATCCCGGGCTACCTCTAAAATCGGCAGAAAGTGTCTGGTCATCCATCAAATTAATCGCCACAGCTGATGCACAGACCAACGCTACATTCATTGCCTTTAACTGCATGATGACTAAAGGTCTGGATCCCACCTATGATGCCGGGCTTTTAAAGGGTGGCTCCGACCTGCTGATCTATACAATGCTTGTCCAGGATAACGGAATACCATTCGCAATCCAGGCATTACCCGATAATGATTACAATTCGATGATCATTCCCGTGGGAATTGACACCAAAACCGGGGGTGAGGTTGTGTTTTCAGCCGAAACTTTCAATTTGCCATCAGACCTCAAGGTAATTCTTGAGGACAAACAAGCCGCTACCTTTACCGATCTTTCCAACAAGGTTTACAAGGTGACACTTGCTGCCAACTCTGTAATTCCTGATCGATTTAGGTTACATGCATCAACCACGGTAATTGACGGCGTTGGTGATCTAACCTTACCGGCTAAATTAGAGGCATACGCCTATCAGAATATTGAAATCCGCGTTGTCGGAGAGGTAAGTAAAAATGCAGTTGCAACCCTTTATGATGTTCTGGGTAAAGTCGTTCTCACCCAGAAAATGATTGAAGGGCAGTTAAATGTTATTCCAACATCCTGTATAAATTCCGGGTTATACCTCTTATTGGTGAAAGATGGGGGAAAATCTCAGTCATTCAAAATTCTGTTAAAGCAATAACTAATTATGTGCAGAGTTGTTTAACAATAGCAATTTACAAGTTTTTTGATAAAATATAGGAATGAATTTAGATTAATTCATCTAAATTTAGATTTTTAGTTAAATATTATTATGTCTCAAGTAAATATTTTTAATCGTTTATATAAGGTTTTAGGATAAACGACGGAAATGATAGAAATTCATCCGTCTGTTTTACAATGGATTATATTTAATAATTAGAATCAGCAACAAACCTAAAAGAAATTCAGTTACAAAAAACGATTTGTGGTATTTCATCGTTTCCATAATTTTTTAACTTTACAATATCAAAAACCAATTGATACAACCGCTATGAGAGAGGTAAAATTGATTTATAAAGCGATAGAAACCTATTTTCCGACTACCAACCCAGCTTATTTCTATGGATCTCCTGATAATAAAGTTTATGTGGTATATGCCTCTCCATATCTGACTCCATCAGGGAAAACCAGTACTGAATTCGTTATAGTAAGGCATCAGGAGTTTTCCTACAACTATTTGGAAGAGCGGTTAATTGAAAATATAACAAAAAAAACACCTTTTGTAAATAGTCTTGTTGACAAACGTAACCCGCTGTTTACGAATATAAAAAGCTTTAAAAGTTGTAAAAGTTATCAAGACGCTGAAGATCTTTTAAATAAATGGATCAGTGAAGAGATGTCAAAGAGTACAAAATCAATGGTAACCAAGCCGACTATCTCCGGGAAAATCGACTAAATCCTGTATGTTGCTATATTTGCCCAAATATTTATGCAAAAATCAATCTCCCTTTTAATCTTTTTATGGGCAGCGGTGAACTGTGGCATTGCTCAAACAAGTGCTATAAAGTACGGAAATTGTGAAGCAGCTGGTACGTATTATTCCATCCGGGGTATTAAAATGTACTGCGAGATTTATGGAAGTGGCAAACCTTTATTAATGATTCATGGGAATGGAGGATCAATAAATGCTTTTAAAAACAATATTCCATACTTTGCATCCAGGTATAAAGTAATTGCCCTCGACAGCCGCTCTCAAGGTAAATCAACCGATCCTGCAGATTCCTTAAGCTTTGAAATGATGGCTGATGACGAAGCTGCGTTATTGGATGCGATGCATATCGATTCAGCCTATGTTTTGGGTTGGAGCGATGGTGGTATAAATGCACTCCTTCTTGCCATACGTCACCCGGAGAAGGTAATAAAACTTGCCTCCACAGGAGCCAATCTTTGGCCCGACTCTACAGCAATCATCCCTGCACTGTGGGAAAGTGATAAAGCCAGGTTTATAAATACCGATCTTAAGAAAACAAGAACATCAAAAGAGAAAAATGAACTCAAAATGTTCCTTTTGGATTGGTTTCAACCGAATATTAAATTGACAGATTTACATTCAGTTCGATGCCCCTCATTGATCATTGGTGGTGACCATGACCTGATCCGGGTTGAACATACGGTGCAGATTTATCAAAGTATTCCCAAAGCCTGGTTGTGGATTATACCCAATTCCGGTCATGGGACTCTAATTGAACATGCTGATGAATTTAACCGCAAGGTGGATGATTTTTTTAATGAGCCATTTCATAAAAGGTAATAATTCAGGTTGCTTTTGTGCTAAACTATTCATGGATGAAAGAGGTCTTGCACAAATTAAAGTTCAAATTAAAACAGACATAAACCGGGATATCATGCGTGCTGCAGCCCCTGCTTTTAGACTTACAACTGTCGCAGCAATTTCAATTAACAATACCTGGAGCGCTTTACGCTTCAGACTTACGGATAAGGTCGGAAAAAAGTGACAAATCCTAACCTGGCTATTTGTTAAAGCTGAAAAACAGACTACGGAATCAACCGTAATAGCTTCATCATCTTTTTGGCAATATCCGTATTTTCCATAAATCCCGTAAACTCTTCAGCGCCGGGTCCAAAGGCATAAATAGGAACAGCTATTCCGGTGTGTTCGCCTGAGGTATATTTAGAGGAGACCATTCCGGACTTATAATCCCCACCATTGATACTCATCCCCCCTGTTTCGTGGTCAGCAGTTACAATAATTAGCGTTTCTCTGTTTGAAGCAGCAAATTTAAGCGCCGCACCAATCGCCCTGTCAAAATCGAGGGTTTCGAGCACAACACCTGGAGTAATATTTTCATGCGCGAGAAAGTCGATTTCAGATCCCTCCACCATTAAGAAAAATCCCTTTTTACTTTGCGATAAGATATTTATAGCAGTTTCAGTGGCAGGTACAAGCATCTCACCCCGTTCGGGCATTGTTGGATTATGCGATTCCGCTGTTAATCCTGCGAGTTTTCCAGATTTAACCTTTTGAATTTCAGACATCTTATACAAAACCTGATAACCTTTGGCTTTCAATTCGGTGGTCAGGTTTCGTCCATCTTTTCGTTTTTCAAAATTGTTAACTCCACCTCCAATAAAGACGTCGATATTTGTCGTCATAAATTGCGCTGCTATCTCTTCGTAATTACCTCGAGAGTCGGTATGCGCAATAAAACATGCGGGTGTGGCGTGAGTAATTGCCGAGGTGGAGACCAATCCGGTTTTCAGCCCCTTCCTTTCAGCAAGCTCCCGAATACCAATAACTGGTTTCTTATCCGGATCGACTCCAATTGCACCGTTATAAGTTTTAATTCCAGCAGAGAGCGCTGTTGCCCCGGCTGCTGAATCCGTAATATAATCATCTGACGAATAAGTCTTTGAAAAACCTATATTTTTAAAATTCTCAAGGAAAAGATGCCCTCTGTTAGCAGTCATTGCCGAATAAACATGAGCAAGCCCCATCCCGTCACCAATCATCAGAATGATGTTCTTTGGATTTTTATGACTCTTTATCTGAGTGTAATTTTGCACATCATAAGAAGGGCCGCCAGGATAAGTCTCCTTTAAAGCCTTGTTCTTTGGATCCTTATACTCTTCCTGACCATATCCTGAAAATGATACAATGATCAGCAATAAAGCACTTAATTTTAATCGGTTAACACAGTTGTACGAAATCCGCATGATGAGTGCTTTTTTAAAAATTATTAAATTAATATTGAATATAAGTAATAAATATCTTTCGTGCCTTTTTGTCCGTCAACTAACGGATTGGTGTTTCCGATATAACTCTTTGACTCACGCAATGGCCCAAAGCCGCATAGAAAAAAAATGAAATAAATTCAAAATAACTATTTCTAAAATCATTTAAAGCATTATTTTTCTCATTACTTAGATTTAAAAAACCGGCCCTACTTCTTGTTTTTATCATCCATTATCCCGGCCTCCAGACCCGGACGGAGAACAACAGGGTGATGTTTCTTTTGAATCCGCATATTGATCATTTCGACCAAAAGAGAAAAGAAAACGGCGAAATAGATATAACCTTTGGGTACCTCTACGTGAAGAGCCTCCAGAACGAGCATAAACCCGATCAGAATCAAAAAAGAGAGGGCAAGAATCTCCAGCGTTGGATGGTCTGCAATGAACTTACTGATTTTACCGGCAAAGAATATCATAATAAACAAGGAGATGACAACGGCAAGAATCATGATTGGCAAATCTTTTGTCAATCCAACAGCAGTAAGGATCGAATCGAACGAGAAGACGATATCGAGCAGGATGATCTGAACAATCACCTTTGACAAAACAGCACCGCCACCGATATGACCGGCATCATGCATATTTTCCATTTTGGCATGTATTTCTGAGGTGCTTTTGGCAAGTAAAAACAAGCCACCTGCCATTAAAATAAGCTCACGAATGCTAAATCCCAGATTGAAAACCGTAAAGAGCGGATCAGTCATTTTACTTGTCATCCATGAGATGATCATCAGTAACAGTATCCTGAAAATAAGGGCGATACTGAGTCCCAAACGCCTGGCATATTGCTGTTTATCCTTAGGTAGCTTATTGGTGACAATCGAAATGAAGATGACATTATCAACCCCAAGTACGATTTCCAAAAAGGTTAGTGTGATAAGGGCAACCCAAGCTTCTGCGCTAAAAAAAATCTCCATATTCTAAATATAATCCAGGTACAATTTATGCTCCGGGACAGGTGTGATTAGCATTTATAAACTATCCAGGATTTTTAATGCCGTACAAAGATAAAATTTTATACCCTACCATCAGGCTTTAGCCCGGATAAGAAAAATCCTCATTCATCACAAAAGGAAGGTTCCTCTAAAACTTCTCCGGTTTACTAATTGAACTCCACCTAATCACCGAATAGCCGAATTTGCTTATTGTCGAATAGCCTAATTACCGAATAGTCAAACTACCGAATTACTTCCTCTTCTGATCCTCCAGACGATATTCCTTTTTCTCCTTCTGATCCACCTTCATATCTTGGGGATCATCAATTAATGGCGACTCTTTTACGGCCTTCCAGTCGAATTTCTCATCGAGAGGGGTCATTGCAGTTTTAGGATTAAAAATATGCGGATCAACCGAAACTGCATTGTAGGGGGTATAATCAGGAACCGAAGTAAAAAAATCGGCAAAATCGGTAGCGGCGGCATCATACTGGTTCAGGTAAGGGATTCCCAGGACATTCCAGAAGGTTTTGAAAATGCTGCCGAAACTGTAATGAACCTTTGAAACGTAATCTCTTTTTACGAAAGGTGAGATAACCATTAACACACTTCGGTGGGCGTCAATATGGTCAATACCATTCTGGGCATCATCCTCTGTGATCACAATGGCCATATTTTTCCAGTATGCAGTATGCGAAAGAAATTCGATGATACGCCCAATAGCCAGATCATTATCAGCCATATAACTCTCCCTGAAGGGATAACCGGCTTTAGTCCGCTCTTCAGCCCCGTGGTCATTCGGAATGATTACCGTGAGAAGTGAAGGCATCTCCACGTTGGATTTAATCCATTTGTCGGTGAACTCACTTTTAAACTGACTAACCCGAAACTGATCGGGAATTGCCATATTAAAAGTGGGATATGTTTTTGAGGTATTTTCAAACAGTGGAAGTGGTAAGGGGAAATTTACAAAATGCTTTAACCCGGTTAATTTAAACGAATCCTCGTAAAATGAGGGTTCGAACATCACACTAAAACCAAAGTTGAAGAATTTCACCTTGTTCCGGTCAAGATGTTCCCACATCGAACCTGCTTCATTATAATCCTCCGGATAAATGGCACCTGCAGCACCGTTCATCCCAAGACTTCCGGGAGCCTTGGATTTTGGATTATAATTCCGGTTTCCCCCGTAGCTTGCCGGCACTGTTGACTCTACCCACTCATTCGGATAGGTATTTACCAACCATCGGTGACCATCCGCCGAAACATCCGAATCGACATAGAAATTATCTGAAATGGCAAATTCCCTGGCCAGTTTCAGGTGGTTGGGCATCACCGTGGTATTAACCACTTTTGAGGTTTTTTTCCGGTTACTGAATGTTGCACCAGAGCCATATCTTGCAATGGTGGAATCCCCGTCACCATTTTTAACCTGCCCAAAAATCTCATCATAGGTCCTGTTCTCCTTCGAAATAAAAACCAGGTATTTAATTGGCGAACTCTTTTCTCCTCCGAAAATTGGGATTGGATTATTACCTCTACTTTTTTGAACATCCGCGTAATCCTCAATCTTATAGTTATTCGAAATAACCTGCCTGGTCAATGATGCCAATTTAACATCATCAGGGATATCCATTACAGAAACGCTTCCCTTCATCAGATTGCCAATGTAGGTTCCCTCCGACCTCTCCTTAAAACCCTTACCCCCGTTAGGCCCACTCCCAAAACCCTTGGCATTACTCACAACCAAAGATTTGCCATCAGGAGTCACCTCCAGTTTAGCCGGAAACCACCCAGCCGGGATATGTCCAATGACTTTCATCGTTGGAATATCGACCACTCCGATTGCATTTACCCCCGACTCTGCGACATAAAGTCTTCTCTGATCGGGCGAGACTGTTAGTCCAAATGGAATCACACCCCTGAACTGCTTTAATGCCGGATCCAATTTAAGTGGGATTTCAGTCACAAGTTTATCGCTCACGATATCGATCACAGAGATATTATCATTCGTCCCATTACTCACGAAAACATAGCGGTCGGTCACAGCCAGTGAATTCGGACTTGAACCCCCTATTGCAGGAATCCCTTCAATCGGCTGACCAACCAGAGCACCTGTTTTAACCTTTGCCAGAATTGAGGGTGTTGCAGGATCTTTCACATCGTATGACCAGATTGAAAAAGATTCGGGGACATTGGGGTCTCCCAATCCGGGGATATCCAATGAATCGATCCGGATCCCCTTCTTCATCGCTTCGGTTCCAAAACCAAAAGCCGGAAAAGCAAGAGCCTTTTTATAAGCATGAGTTGCTTCCAGGTCCCCTATCTTGCTGTATTCAAACATTCCAACATTGGCGACATACACTTTTTGATCATTAGGCGATAGAATTACACCGAAAGGATACCTTCCGGTTTTAGCGCTCGCTATGATTTTTCGCAACTTTGTATCAATAACAATCAAACGGAAAAGTGTCTGATCGATGGCATAGAGGTACCGGCCATCCTTACTTAATTTTAGTTCCCCGATATAACCATCGGGTGTTTTCTCACCGGATGCGCCCACTGAGCAGTCGATAGAATCGGGTTTCACGCCTGAATCGACCGAAAACAGGTAGATTCTATTCGCCTGTCCTCCTGAAACATATACAATTTTATTATCCGGAGATATTGCGAGCCCCATAAAAACAGAGGCAAGGATTCCCCTGTCATTTGAAGCTCCCGGAGGTATCTGTAAAACCGTTGGATTTTCTGAACTTAGATTTTTGATAATAGAGATTGAGATCGGAGCGGTTCCCGAGTTGGCTGTAACCGCTACAGTTCCATCGGGACTCAGGGTCAATCCGTAAGGATGTGGAGCCACTTCAACCGATTTTCCATAGGGAGTGATTATGCGTCCATTGGGAATCACCGTTTCCCCGGATTTATAAATATGAGTATAAAGACTCCCGGATGGCGATGAGACCACACTTAATTTAGGAGTTGGTTGTTGTCCTGATACATGGTGTATGATCAGACAAAAGAGGAGGGTTTTAATTAATTTCACAATATGGCTTTATATAGATTTTCAAAATCATCCCGCAAAAAAAACCTGGTTCCATTCTCGCTGATATCCATACCAACGATTCCGACTACAATGAGTTTAACCAGTAACTTCTCCCCCTTCCACTTTGGCAATTTTGCCTTACGTGTAAATTGATTGAGAGAGAGGTGTTGTTCCGAATCGAGTAGTGTAAGTAATCGTTTCTCCTCGTCAGAAAAACGGATAAAGACACCCTGAGGATTCTTCTGCTGCTCCCATACTTTGAGAAGAATTCCGGGAACCACGATATTCTGGTCCTCCTTGCGGATATATACCAGCCATTTTCCCTCATCATTTTGTGCGAAATGAGGGGCTTCGGCACTTTTGGATATTGCAATTTCCAATACCGTCTTTCCTTCGATCAGCCATTGTTTAGTCTGGAAGTTGACTGGTGGTTTGCTGTAAAGTTTAGCGGCTGCTTCTGCCATGTAATACTCCTCATCAGATTTAACACCGGCTACCGAACCATTATCCCTGATTCCCAGCAACAGTCGTCCCCCATCAGCATTGGAAAAAGCGACCATCGAACGCGCAATTTTACGCGAGTCATTGATACAATATTTAAAATCCTGCCGTTGGTGCTCCCCCTCGGCAATCATTTTGATCAATTTTGAGTTCATAATTTCAAATACATAACCTAATCTTCAGCCAATTTGTTCAAGATGCCATCAATCATATACAAATAAGCATCATTCAGTTGCCAGATGCCAGCAGCCAGCAGCTAGTTGCCAGCAGCCAGTTGCTAGTAAATCACTTTCATCACACACAACCTACAGTCGAAATCGAGCATCAACTCATTTTTCCCATCATTCAGTGAAAATGGTTCGTTAAAATGTTCAGGCTTTTTCCCACCGAATTTCGGACAAAATCCCAGCTGAAACTTCAGACAATGCTTTGTGGTCATGACCGTCTTACCACGGTGGTCGGATATTTTTTCAAATGCCATCGCCGGATTTGCGACACCGTGACGTTTATAAAACTGAACCGCCAGTCGGTTGCTGATATTCCCCTCATAACCCATCTCTGTACTTGGATAAGGGTGGTTATTGGGCTCGTTAGAAACCTCGGAGGGTGACTTTTTCATGCGAAGCTCAGTGATCAGATCCAACAGATCCCGCCGTGCGCCATTCAAAACCGAGGCCTGAAAGAAATATTTTTCATTCCCATTCAATTCCACCCCCCTGACATGATAGATGGTTCCCCCCGATTTTGAGAGTTGACCTATTATCGTCTCGTTTGATCTGGAAGGATCGCGCGCCGGATTTTTTTCTGTCGACAAATTCAGCTTAACTTCAATTCCTGTTTCATCGGTAGCTTTGAATTCAAACCCATTTTCAACTTCTGCCAGCTCAAGGTATACACCAATTTTTCTGATGGTTAGTTCAGCTTTGAGCTGTTGCTGAAACAGATGATCGTAATTTCGGTAGACCATTGCTCCCGAATATATGCCGTTCATCTTATCCGGAAAAATCCTACTCTTTTCTGCAATATTTACCTTAATCCCTACACTTTCACCCGACGAGGAGATAAAAACCAACCCGTCGTTATTGGCAATTTGGAGCACACTTTCCAACTCAAAATAGTTCGATGAAACCTTTTTTACGACCCCTGCAGGTTCGCCTAAAAATTTTGGTGATTTAAAAGAGGCAATCTCCTTTGATCTGCCATGTAAAAAATAGTCCGTAGCTCCGCGGTTAAACGATTTCACCGGGTTGGGTTCAAAGCTATGGATTACACTTCCTGCTGAAGCGGCCCTGAATTCAGGCTTACCCTCCAAAAAAGTGTCGATCTTCTGTCGGTAAAATGCGGTTATATTCTTCACATAATCGACATCTTTAAGCCTCCCCTCGATTTTTAAGGATTGAACCCCTGCTTCGGCAAGTTCGCTTATAGAATGTGAATAATTAAGATCTTTGAGTGACAGCAAATGCTGATCGGCTGAAATAACCCGTTTTTCAGAATCAAACAGGGTATATAGTTTACGGCATGGCTGGGCGCATGCTCCCCGGTTAGCACTGCGGCCCCCTATGGCATGACTCAGATAACAGCGACCGCTAAAACTGACACACAGGGCTCCGTGAATAAATGCCTCCAATTCAATTGTGGTTTGGTTTCTTATTTCACGAATCTGCTCAAGGGTGAGTTCCCGGGCAAGTACGGCTCTCTTAAAATTTACAGCTTCCAGAAATTTAAGTTGTTCAGGCAGGTAGTTATGAAGCTGAGTACTGGCATGAAGTGCGATGGGAGGCAGATCCATTTCCAGTATTCCAAGGTCTTGTATTATCAGCGCATCTACACCTATCTCGTACAGATTTTTAATCTGACGATTGGCTTCATCCAATTCGTTGTCATACAATATGGTATTCAGAGCGACGAACACCTTTACTCCGTAGATCTGCGCTTCGGACACGAGCTTTTCAATATCCTGCAACGAATTGCCGGCATCCTCCCTCGCTCCGAATTTTGGTCCCCCGATATAGATAGCATCGGCTCCGTGCGAAATTGCAGCTCGACCGCAAACCAGGTTCTTTGCTGGTGCCAGTAATTCTATGGTTATTGCAGATGTCATTCAGATAACCTTTTCAATTTGCAACTTGCATTTTACACTTTTCATTCTTTCATTCCTTCATTTTTCATTCTTTCCTCTTCCAGTGCTTCCCAATATTCGAGAGCCCTGCGGGTGTGGGGAATTACAATTGTTCCACCAACAAGGTTTGCAACCGAGAAAATTTCGAAGAGTTCGTCGGTATTAACCCCCATCTCATAACACTTCTCAAGGTGATATTTTACGCAATCATCACACCTCAATACCATTGAACTGACCAGTCCGAGCATCTCCTTTGTTTTGGAAGTCAATGCTCCCTCCATATAGGTGTTTGTATCGATATTATAAATCCGCTTCATCACCTTATTATCGGCGGCGAGAATTTTTCCGTTCATTTTCTCACGGTAGGAACGAAAATCATTTATTAAATCACTCATCGTAACTAAGCTTTGAACTTTAATTTTGAAACTACTTCCCTATAATCTACTGCTGCAAAGTTATTACCATTTAAGAATACACAGGGAGAAAAAGGAAATTAAAGTTAATAATCTGTTAATACACGCTTTCGGACAATATTTTCAAGCCATTTGAAATTGCTTATATTTGCAATTCAAAACAGAAGAATATGAAATATCTGATTATCCTCCTTTTATTTCTGGCTCCCCTTGGTGTTTTTTCAACAAATCACCATATGACAATACCGGAGTATCAGCTGAATAATGGAGATTCTTTGGCAATCTGGGAGAAACTGAATATACAGTGTGAATCCAAAATCAACGACCTCCTCAGACAACAGGCTGAGCAGAGCAAGCGGAGTGGAATAATAAACGGGTTCAGATTACAGATTTATTTCGGTTCGGGAGCAAATTCACACAATCAGGCCGTTAAGATGAAAACCGAATTCCTCTCTTCCTATCCTGAAGTCAAAACCTATTTGCTTTTTAAATCTCCGGATTTCATTGTGAGGGTCGGAAACTTCAGAACTAAAAGTGAAGCGTTGAAAATGCAGAAATCACTGCTCTATAAATTTCCAAATGCCTTTATTGTTGCTGACGAGATTGCTTTACCGGAACTTATCAATTTTACGACAATCAATTAATCAGGATTATCCAGAATGAGTGAACAAATAAAACATGAGTGCGGAATTGCCCTGATCAGATTACTAAAACCGCTGGAATACTACCGTTTAAAATATGGTACCTGGCAATACGGGGTAAACAAGCTTTATCTTTTAATGGAGAAGCAACACAACCGCGGGCAGGATGGTGCTGGGGCTGTTGGGGTTAAGCTCAATGTTTCACCGGGTCAGGAGTACATTTTCCGCCACCGCTCTGTGGATCCTAATCCGATTAAAGATGTCTTTGGAAAAATCTATAAGGAGTTCAATCACGCTGCAATCCAGTACCCGCAAAGTTTTCATGACCCTGTCTGGGCTAAAAAAAACCTCCCTTTTGCAGGTGAAGTTTACCTTGGACATCTGCGATACGGAACATTTGGACGTAACAGCGTGGAATACACTCACCCGGTAATGCGCCAAAACAACTGGCGCTCACGCAGTCTGGTGCTTGCCGGAAATTTCAACCTTACCAATGTGGATGAACTGTTTGACCTGCTTGTTGGATTGGGCCAACACCCAAAAGGATTCACCGATACAGTTACGATACTTGAAAAAATAGGCCATTTTATTGACGAAGAGAATGAAATGCTTTTCAGGCAATACAAAAATGAAGGATATAAAAACAAAGATATTTCAGGATTTATCGAGGAGAAGCTCGATATCCGCAAGATCCTCGAACGGGCCAGCCGCGATTGGGATGGTGGATATACGATCGGTGGTGTTCTGGGTCATGGGGATGCCTTTGTTGTTCGTGATCCCTGGGGCATCCGCCCTGCGTTTTATTATGCCGATGATGAAATTGCTGTTGTAGCATCTGAAAGACCTGTTATTCAAACGGTCATGAACGTCGGATGGAACCAGGTAAATGAAATTGAACCAGGTAATGCCCTAATTATCAAAGCGGATGGCAGCATCAAACACGAAATGGTTCGAATCCCGCAAATCCGCAAATCGTGCTCCTTTGAAAGAATCTATTTCTCCAGGGGTTCCGATCGGGATATCTACCTCGAACGGAAAAAACTGGGATTCCTTCTGGCCCCTATTATCCTGGATAAGGTAAACCATGATCTTAAAAATACCGTTTTTTCTTATATCCCCAATACTGCCGAAACCGCTTTTCTTGGAATGATGGAGGGAATCCGAACTGAGCTGATTAATTGGAAAAAAGAGAAAATTCGTGCTTTAGGGAGTGCAATTACCGACTCCGACATCGAAGAAATAATATCCGTACAACCCCGAATGGAGAAGATTGCAATAAAAGATGTCAAAATGCGCACTTTTATTGCCGATGACTCAAGCCGTGATGATCTTGTGGGGCATGTTTATGATGTCACTTATGGTATTGTTGAGAACCACAAAGATACACTGGTTGTTCTCGATGATTCTATTGTACGCGGAACTACCCTTAAACAGAGTATTCTGAAGATCCTGGACCGTCTGAAACCCAAAAAGATCATTATTATCTCCTCCGCACCTCAGATTCGCTATCCCGACTGCTATGGAATTGACATGGCAATACTTGCTAAGTTTGTCGCCTTTGAAGCTGCTATTGCATTGCTTAAAGAGACTGGTCAGTCGAATATCATTGACACCGTTTACAAGAAATGTAAACAGCAGCAACACCTGCCAAAGGAAGAGATGGTTAATTTTGTGACAGAGATCTACAAACCATTTACCGATGAACAGATTTCAGCAAAAATTGCAGAATTACTTAAGCCTGCCGAATGTAAAGCAGAAGTCGAAATCGTATACCAGACTGTTGACAATCTTCACATTGCCTGCCCTAATGATCTGGGAGACTGGTATTTTACAGGTGACTATCCTACCCCTGGTGGGAATAAGGTTGTAAATACCGCCTTTATCAACTTTATCGAAGGGATTAAAGGGAGAGCGTATTAGGGAATGAAGGAATGAAAGAATAAAGGAATGAAAGAATGAATTTTTAATT
>CAIXCY010000176.1 GCA_903918045.1 uncultured Bacteroidia bacterium | reverse complement strand
GGACAATGAATAAATGAGTGGTTTAAAACCCCGACAACAAAGAGATCTGTTGTAAAGAAAAAATTATTTAAATTTTAGTTGTGCCGATAAGCTATTTTCCTGGAATCAAGGTCTGTAATTTCAGGCCTGCCCCTGACGGGGTCATTAGTTAGATTGTTAAATATTCTGGCTTCTAAAATAACCTAATTCGTAATATTAGGTTTAAAAGTTAAACTTTCAGAAGGCAAAAGTTTTAAAACTAGGTTATTAACCAGATCCCCGTCTTCTGATGGTCTTATAGTAAAAGGGATACTATCAGCTTCGGCAGTCATATTAAGACGCTGCATTTGCAATTTGTCCAACTTCGCGTAATAGTTCCCCGGAGCAAATCCGAGATGTGAAAAATATCCGTCTGACTCTGACATCGTATTAGCAACTTTTGTCCCATCACTTTTATAAAAGCTGACAGAAATTTGTCCCTGACCTACCTCGACATTATTTTTCTTAATGTACACAACTCCAAAAGCTTCTCCCATCGGGAGTATGGGTAGAAAAATTTGCTTGACCTGATTGGGATCGGGAAAAACCTTGATCACTTTTTGTTTAATCTGCCAGGAGATATTCTTTAATTTACTTTCCCTGAACTCAATCAAATGACCGGTATAAAGCTCCAGACCTGTTATTCTGATTAGTGTGTCATTCCTGCTTTCCATAATCCGGCCGCCTTGCGATTGTACCTCAACATCCGCGACAAGATGTTCGTTGCTGTCTCTTATCCCATTTTGGTTAATATCCAGAAATGGGATTATTGTGATAGCACCCATTCCAACAGTATTTTGAGTGGTGGCATGAATGTATTTGTTTTTCGGGTCATAAACAAAACTGCCATTTGCACCCTGACCGGTTTCTATGTTATTTTTCCTGATATTTGATGACAGACGCGTTTGAGCAAAAGGTAAATTATACTGAAGTGAAAAAGAAACTCCCGGCTGGTTTGAAGTAAAATTGTTGTCTAAGGAAAGCGAAATATTAAACTCGTCATTTATACGGCGTTCGATTGATGACACTATATTTGTTAATTCTTGTTTACTTAAATCAAACATCGCCATTGTGTGAAAATTGTATCTTCGGTCAAGTCTGTAATTCAAACCCAGATTTGAAATAAAGGAGCCAATCTGCTTCTCCTGCCATTTGATAATCGTGTTAATATTTGAGCTAAATCTTCCTATCCGGGTTGAGGTGGTTAGTTGGGATGTATTCTGCCACACAGAAGGAGCATACTGCTTTTTACTATATGCCAGGCTGATTGATCCTGTATTGTTAAAAACTTTATAGGGGCTGTTTATACTAAATTTCACTTCGTCTCCTGCGTCATAGCTGATGACGGTCTGGTTAGGGTTATATTTTTGAAATTCAAGATGAATGGCAAGATTTGCTTTTGACATATAACTCACATCTGCTTTTGCCCTTACCTGATGAAAATATTCAGCATTGAGCAATACTCCATTCAAAAGCGATGCAGAGCTATTTATAAAAGGAATAATTTTTGTATTTTGAAGGGAAGATAAATATTCCGCACCACCACCTACTGTAATTGATTTGCTTATTCCATAATTTGCTTTACCCCTGCTGAAAAGCGAATGAGCCTGATCCATAACTTCCCCTGACTGAAGAGAATATTCCAACTCCCCCTTCGGTATGAAATTAAAAGGGATATTTATGTGCTGTTCTTTTATCTGCTCCTCGCCATAAGGGCCGAAAAACTTTAGCTTCACATCCGAATAGCCATATACAAGGGGTACGTCAAATTTGTAATAGCCTGATGCATCCGTTGATGCATAATCGACTAATGAGTTATTCACATAAAGCTCAACAGTCCAGTTCGGCTCAATAAAATCGCTGTAGGTAAATGTGCCATAGGTACTTCGGTAAGTTGTGGGAGTATTGGTAATCATCATGCCCAATACAGGTTCTCGGATTGTTGTTATAGCATTATTACTAATACTGCCAACCTGAATTTGCCTGAAAACAGTCTGGCTGTTATCTACCCATCGCCATAGGCAAACTTGCTTTTTAAGATCAAATTCTGAGCTGCTGTTATAATTCAAATAAATATTGGTTTCACCATACAGAACTTCGGCGCCAAGGCCGATTTTGGCCTGATTCTGAGATTTGCTCAGTGAACTTCGTGTTGAAGAAACCATCCAGTCTGCCATGCCCCCGTTAAAGAGATGACACCTTCGTTCAGATAACGTATCTGCACTGATTTTGCCGGCAAGACGATTAATATTATTACGGATTGCCAGTTGCTTCATCTCCTTGATAGCGGGAAGTTCAGTCTCTGTCTGCATTTCCACCATCATTAACTCCTTGTCGAAGGTACAGTACAGGCCAAATGCCTTTCCAAGCATATTTTGGCTAATGTACAAACCTGATTCGGTTTTAATCAAATCCAGTTTTGTTGCTTTGAAGATTTGATCACCGATCCTGATTTTCTGATCCGAATAGTTGATGGAATAATGAAATTTTTCGGAAACAAAGAATCCGGCTATTGTATCGTTAAATACAGACACATTTTGATCGATTCGCAATAGCTGAAAAACATCTGTTATAGATAAATATAAACTATCGACGGCATAAACGGCGTTTACATTGAACTTTCCAATCCCTTTGACATTCAGAATAATGCTTATTTCTTCCAATGATTTTGATTTAATTTCACCGGAGAAAACCATTAAAGGCGGCAGGGTAATAAATACCAGTAATAAAAGATATTTTACACAAAATCGCCGGATCCTTTTTATCGGGACCCGGTAATAAATTCTAAAGTTTTCGGTATTAAATTCACTGAGGATCATTTATGTGCTAATTCTCTATCGTAAATTCGACTTCAAATTGTCCGGTGTAGGCTCCGGGGGGGGTCGAAAAGGGTGATCCAACATTAATAATACCACCCACTTTCACAATATTTTCTGCAGGCAGGGGCAAAGCAATGAAACTACTTCTTCGATCGGAGGGCCCGATAGTTATTGCCATAGTTTCGGTGCCGCCCGTTCTTTTCAGCATTTGGCCTGGCAGAAAGTAAATACTCACTGTACGCTGAGCTGTAATTGCAAGCCGAAGTGCAGCCGAATGATAATTGGCTCCAAGTAGTATAACATTACCTGAAGTGCTAATATTATCATTATATCCAAGTGTAATATTTCCGCTTCCGATATTGGTAAACTCACCAAAATTTAAGCTCTCAGATTGAACAACTTCAAGAGATTGGCAGTATAAATCCGGATTAAAGAAAAATAGCAGGATTAAAAAAATACCCGTTGTTTTTATGTGAAGCATTATTAATCACAATTTTAGCAAGGTTTACTTCTCTGTTAAACAGGCAAATAAGGCAAAATATATACCTGATTTATTTTCCTAACAGAAGTTCTTTGGTTGAAAACACTTCCGGTTTAGCATCATTTTCACTGCTGTAACGAACAATAATCTTACCGGTCTTAAAATCAACGTGAGGTGGCTTACTCAATTCTATTTCAAATGTTCTGAACTTATTTGGCGTATAAAGTGCAATTCCATTCATCACTGTTAAGATAACACCTTTATTATCAGGATTATTATATAAAACATGAATATTTCCCCAGACCGAGCTGTTCCCTTCCCTTTTAAGGGTGAACCGAAGTATAGCCGTAGTATCATTCTTCATTTCCAGGCTGAGATCACCCGGGTTAACCTTTGCCTCAACATTCCCGTAACGGATAATTACCGGAATAGTTACTCCGTAGATCGGGATAATATTTATTTTAATTCCGGAATTCCCGGCAACTGTCACGGAAGGGGCTCCCAATTCCTTCTTTTGTGGCTCTGCACGAAAATACAAATGTGACCGGTATTCTCCGTCCTTCATGTCGGGGGTCCTCCTGAACTGCATTCTCAAAATCTGAGGCCGTTTAGGTGCCAGAATAAACGTCCTTGGGAAAAAACGGACATAATCCGCGGTAAAAAATTGTCCTGAATCTGGTTTCTCGATCCTCTCATAAGCGCCATCATCCTTTACCCTGTTTTGAATAAAAGAGACATTATATATGGCAGTATCGCGGCCTGTATTCACTAAAACGATTTCCTGGTTAAGTTTTTTACCTTCAAAAACTATTCGTGTTGGAGAGACCAATAAATCACCCTGCGCAAATCCACAATAAAATAGTGAAGAGAATAAAAGAAATAGGAAAAATTTTTTCATTCAAAATAATTTTTAATGCAATTTATACTTTAAAACCAAAGCAGTATAGAAAATCGGCGAGCAGTTATTCATTTAATAAAACACTCCTGTTTCTTAAAAGATGAAAAAAAAGAAGCTGTAATCACCATTTGAAACAGCCTCTTTTTTTTACCTCACCGAAGTATTTTCAATTAATACTGGGCATTTAATTCAAATGGAGCTGTATATACTCCTACTGCCTGTCCAATTGCAACGTTAAGAGCACCTCCTACATAAACAGTAGTCATACCTCCAGCGGTTAACGTCGGAGCTGCAGCGGAAAGAGCCAAAGTACATCCCATCGTATTGCTACCACCATCAGTAAGAATAATCGTTCCACTTGTAAATGACACATGAACAACTGTTGAAGGTGAACCGGTTATGTTAAATCCGGCAGAATGACCAACATTGGTCGCAACCAGCGTAGTATTAGCATCAGGTTGTGACCGTGCTCCTGCAAGAGTAGCGGCAATATTTACTACGCCTGCAACTGTTCCCGGAATAATATCACCAAAATTTAAATCCCCGGCTGTACCAGTTATTGCTTTGGAACATTGAATAGATGGTAAAATGTTGGCTGCTGCATTAGCCGATACCTTACTTTGAGCGAACAAATTACCTGTAGTTAAAAATAAAACTGCAACTACCGCGAAAATTTTCAAACTTGTTTTCATAATTCTAATTTTTAAAATGTTAAATGATTAAATAAATAATTCTGCAAAGTTGCGGGTTGAAGAATTGAAAAAAAAGGTTTTCGGGCCTTAGCTTGGTGCATTATCCCGATTTTGCACCAAGGTTTCTGCTTTGTCGTTAATTTATACTTGAAAAATAGAGTTTAAGTGCATTGGGAAGCTGTCTGGTCTAAAAAAATATACTCCTCCAGAAAATAGAGGAGTTCAATGGGCAATATAATTAACCCTATATCGAACGAATAGAATTGGTTTTTTCTAAACTACCAAATGTGGTTTGATAAATCTACGTCGAAAAGGCAAACACCTTGAACATCGGATTCAGATATTTGATGATTTCAGGGACTAAAAGAATTAAAGAAATGAAACAGATACCCCGTTTTAGACCAATTAAAGAGAATGAGGATTTTGCTTTTGAAACTACCTTGTCGGCCAGAACATATGGCCACTCTCTTAAAGAAGCACAGTAAAAAGGTTATTTTGTGACTTTAGTTTATTTTTGGCTTAGTTCAGTTGCTCTGGCAATCGAGCGAGTAAGGTCCAGAGTTTTAACAGGAGGACATAGTATTCAGGAAGAAACCATCCAAAGAAGATACTACAATGGATTAGAGAATCTTTCAAAAATATATAAGCCAATATGTGATTATTGGATAATTTTTGACTGCTCAGAAGCGCCTACCAAATTAATTGCTGAAGGTTTCCATAATTTTGGGAAATTGAAATTTACAATCAAGATATTTATACGCAAATCATAAAATTATGAACAAAGAGAAAGTTAATGACCTACGTAATAAAATAATAAAAGGTATTGTAAATTCTTGAAGTTTTCTCGATTACCTAATTTACGACGAATAATTTTACGATTAATCAACGGTTCCATTTAAATGAATCAGGGTTCCTGGGCAGCCCATAAAAAATAGCGGGAAAGATGAAGGGCATTACCAATAATCCTGTCATAACCAATGCTAACAGTAAAGTATTTTATACTAATACTGAGCAGTTAAGTTAAACATTTGTGTATAATGTCCAACAGCCTGATTAGCAGCAATAAAAAGAGTACCGCCCACATAAACGATAGCAGAACCGCCGGTTATTTCTGACGTTGAGGATGAAAGTACTAATGTACAACCCATCGTATGACCACTACCATCTGAAAGTGTAATTTCAGCCTGCGAGAGAGCCAAATTAACAGTTGTTCCTTGAATCCCTGCTATATTAAATTTAGCAGAATGACCGATATTGCTCGTAACTAAAGTAGCATTACCATCACCATTTGATCTTGTCCCTGCTGCATCAGCGGTAATAGCTACCGACGCCGCATTGGTTGCCCCCGGAACAATATCGCCAAAACTTAAATCTGCCAATATTCCAGTTGCTTTTGTAATACAAAGTGCAGGTAAAATGTTACCTGCTGCATTAGCGTTAAATGATAATTGTGCAAACATACTGCTTGTAGTTAAAAAGAAAATAGTAACTACCGTGAAAATTTTCATGTTTGTTTCCATAATTCTAATTTTGTCACTTTTCAGTCACTAAAGATATTTCTTTTTATTTATAAATCATTTGGTTATTGCCTCGATTTTAGATGAACCATAACTGCCTGAGGTTTTGCCGGATTTCGTCTTCTGGGTCTGTCTTGGTCTGTTCGATTCTCGCGAGGGTATTTACTTATTTTCGGGCGTCATTAACAATAACGATGTTTGTGCGCTAATAATTAATGCTTTTATAATCTGGTTTAAACCAATTGATTGTTGTCCATTGCCTATGAATGAATGAGCCATTATCCATAGATGAAAAAATCGATGCTTTCATAAAGCGAATTGACAATCCCGGAAAAGAGGTTAATAACTTGAAAAATGAAAATAAGAGTTTAAAAACTTAGGTTAATCAATTGCCAGATATGTAGTTAAATGAGCAAGAAGTGGTATCAAATGCCAGAAATCACACCTATTTAAAGGTGATTTGAAGATGATTTTTGTCTTGTTTTAGCCAAATATTCAGCAGGCGCAACACCTTCGACTCTCTTAAACGCCCGAAAAAAGGTGCTTCGATTTGTGAATCCCGACTTTAATCCGATAGCTTCCAATGTCAGCTCCTCTGCATTACCTTCAAGGATAAAATTTTTAGCATACTTAATTCTCCATTCATTTCGGAAATCATTGAAAGATTGTTTTTTAACCTCCCTGAAATAATAGGCCAGATGGTGAAAGGGAACATCAACAAGACCTGAAAAACGCGCCATGTTTAAATCAATCTGAGAATAGGGCTGGTCCGTTTGCATAATGCTCTCTATCTTATTACAAATCTTGTTCAGATAATCAGTTTCAAATTTCAGGTTATATTTTGAGATTCCCTCTTCCATAATACTGGTAGTTTCCGGTGCAGATCCATCACCAGAGATCATAACCGGCACCCGGGGAAGACCATAGAGTATTTCCGGGAAGAAAAACGGTGAGATCAATAAGATAGTCAGACCAACGAATGATAAAACCTGCAAAGTATTTATTGTATAAAACAGGTCTGCTGTATTTGATACCCATGTATAGGTCATCAAAACAAAATTGCTGACTACAAGTAACAATGATGAACTAATAAAAACATATAACCATTTTAGCATAAATGACTGGCCACGGAATACCAATTTATCTTCATGGCGTTTGAGATAGAGTATTAGCATTCCTATTGACCATCCTATATAAAACATGGCTAGTAAGGGTCGACTCACATAAATAATTCCATTTGAAAGTATTTCTGCAAGCCATCCGAATTTATATTCCGAAAGAATACTTCGGTCATTTACGATTTCCTGTGCCAGTGCTGTTTTTTCGGAAAATGGCCTCAGATAATAAGGGATAACAGAAATCAGGTAAATGGTCATCGGAACCAAATGCCAGAGATCCTTTCTGTATAACCGGTAATTATCTGATAATACACTTCGAATGTACAAGTAAAATGCCGGTCCTGTCAATAATAGGATAAATGCAAAATGGGTCGTAAATATTGCAATGAGAGAAATGGAATTCGAATAGAGCATCGCATATTGAATAATACCATTAAGACTTATTGCAAAAATGAACAGGCTTAGATAAATTGAGGATGGAAATTTCCTGGCGTTGAAATACATCAACAAGGCCGAGAGTATAATCCCATTTATTGAAAAATAGACTAGCATAAAGTAAAATATTTTACAGGCGCAAAGATATAAAATATCAAGGTAAGTATACTTTACTTCGGTGAAGATGTGGACTATTTTGTAAAAAAGCACTATTTATTAACGCAGGAAGTTGAGGGTTTAAGTTGTCGTTTGGAAATTAATACTGAACAGTTAAGCCAATCGTTTGTTTATAAGTACTATTACTAAACAGTGTAAATCCTTTTGGTCGAATTTGCTTTTCTGGATCAAGTTGAAATTAGGTACTTCAGGTTTGATGAATTGCCAGATGGCGTTTTTGCCGTGTATAATGGGAAGCCTTATTTAGTTTATGGAAGTAAAATATTTGAATAGACCCTTAGCGGATATATTGCACCGACAAAGCCGACCTTGAATATAAATATTAAATTACTTACACCTTTTCGATATTGAAAGCTATTCCATATGGTTTTAAGCCGACTATAATCATGTAGAAGACTTCTTCATGACTGGGACCAGTCGGACCGGGACTTGATTATTCCTGCGTGTACCTGTATGCCCTCGAAGCCTCCGTGGTAATTTTTTTATGCGTAATTCGATTACTCCACCTAAATTTCAATTATTCCTTGATCCAAAGGCCACTCCTTCCTTATCTCATTTCGCCTGAAATAGGCTTAGTGGTCTCATGAACATTGCTGCATTGAATATCAAGCGATATTTTTTTACCGTCAAGTTTGCATGTTATCTTTTCACTGTGTGGACTTTCTATATAACGTAACACCAGTTCCAACGTATTCTCATCCTTCCACGTGAAACAACCAAAAACTTTTTCAGGGGCAAACCCGATATTGTGAGCTTTGGCTAATTTTAATAGATTAGGCCCAGTCAGGGTGGTTTCGCCTCCGATCCACTTTCCTGCTCCAAAGGCCAGATTATACTCTTTATTGCCTGAGTTTAGTGTAACATGACATATACCCTCCATGAAGTGAAAAGATAAACTATCAAAATTCAGAGCGTTTGGCTTGAAAGTGTATACCTTCTGTGAGACTTGGGATGCGACTGGTGAATCAACTCCTTTTGTTAGCAAAGGAAGAGACAGAGAAGAGAGTCTTTGTTTCAGTTTTTCCGACATGGCAATGTCTTCTGTCATTTTTCCATCCTTGATGGCCGGCAGTAAATATTTCCACACCAGATCGATCTCATCCTGCATGTCAGGAGATTCGGCCTGAATAGCAATTACTGCATCTTTTTCCGGCATAACAATAATGTATTGACCGAATGCTCCATCTGCCCTGAAAGCGTTGTTACGGCAACGCCAAAACTGATAGCAGTACCCCTGCATCCAGTCGTTGAATTCTTTTTTTGATTGAGGGGCATCGGGAGCCTGGTCAATCTTATAAGTGGTTGCCTCGGCAACCCATCCTTTAGGCAGAATTTGCTTTTCATTCCACTTTCCATTTTGGAGATAAAGTTGTCCGAACTTAGCCATGTCTTCGGTTTTCAACCTCAGACCCCACCCTCCGGTATTTATTCCGTGAGGATCTATTTCCCAGTCAGCACCTTCAATATTAAGCGGCTTAAATAACCTGGGAGTGAGATAGTCGATTATCTTTTCCCCCGTCACTTTCTGAACAATTGCCGAAAGCATATAGGTAGCCATTGAATTATAAAGGAATTTGGTCCCGGGCTTATTAACAACAGGAAGAGCAAGGAATGCTTTTACCCAGTTGATGTCGTTCGACACCACCAAATGTGTTGGATCGGGATCCATTCCAGCCGACATGGTTAGAAGGTCTTTTATGCTCATTTCTGCCAGGAACGGAGTGATACTATCGGGCAAATCCTTCGGGAAAAATGAAATTACCTTATCGTCGACGGTCAGATATTTTTCACTTATCGCAAAACCTACCGCAGTGGAAGTAAAACTTTTACTCGTGGAATAGAGTGTCTGCTTAATCTCACGTCCATAAGGAGACCACCATCCTTCAGCAATTACTTTACCATGGCGCAGAAATACCATACTGTGGAACTCATGCCGGCTTGTTGCTGCTGAATCAAGAAAAGTAAGTATGCCTGCCGAAGAAACACCCTCCAACTCAGGAACACTGTGGGAAAGCGAGGCTCCAGTTTGAATAGTCTGGGAATTTGCGCTGCCAGAGAGCAGTAAGAGCAGTATAAACACTGCAAAATGTAAACTTCTGAGATTTTTTTTCATGTCAATTGATCCTGAATTTGCAAATGTTTAAACCAACGAAAAAATCCAGATTAATTACCTTCGTAACTATCTGGATTTCACCGTGGGAACTGATGGGTTCGAACCATCGACCCTCTGCTTGTAAGGCAGATGCTCTGAACCAACTGAGCTAAGCTCCCTTTTTACTAAAGACTGCCGACTGTATGCCCTTTTCTAAAGTGATGCAAAGATAGACCTTTTTTTATTCACACCAAATAAGTCAAAGAAAAAAAACATTTTTTCTTTATTCAATCCTGAATTTAGCTTTTTCAAAAAAAAAAACTGCCCCGAATCTGAGGCAGTTATAAATTTTTATAGTATAAATTCAATTATTTCCCTTCAAGAATTTCATGAGCCTTTTCCAAAATTGTCGTGTCGTCGAGCAGGATGATTCCGCCTTGTGGCCCCTGTTCAATATGCATGCCAACACTTGTCCCTGTATCATAATGTGTTCCACCAAAATAATTCCTCACGGTTTCAACTTCCATCCCAAGCTCCTGAGCAATCCGTTGCATCGAACCGTGAGGCAAATGATCCTTGATATCCCGAAGCTCATTGAAGGTAATTTTTTGAGTCATAGCGAAAAGTTTTAAAAAGTTAATAATGAATAGTCAATATCAGTAACCTGAATCTATTTGTACACGCCGAAAATTAATATTAAATATTCAATATTGTAACCTAAATGTAATATCTTTTCACCACGAAATCCGAAATTTAGAATTATTAACAATTGACTGATTTTCATATAAAAATAATTAATTGTAATTCAAACTATTAAAGATATAATGCCGTTGAATAAGTAGTTCTTCTGAGAATGTGTTTTACAACAGTTTTTGCACTTAGCGCCTGTGTTCACCGTTTTCAAGGATCTGATAAGCCATTTGCTGTATTGATTCCCTCAAATTTAACCGATTTAGCAGGTGATTGTCCCGGGAGGGATAGATCCTGTTCGAAAAAAAGAGAAAGAGTATTCCTGTGACGGGATCGGCCCAGGCATACGTTCCGGTAAATCCGGTATGACCAAAGCTTGCATCACTGCACAGTGGAGCAGGATAACTCTTCTCGCCTGTACTCAGATTATTCCCCTGCGAGGGTTTGTCAAAACCATATCCTCTGCGGTTATGTAATTTCTCAAAATGCGGTTTTGTCCATTCCTTCATCGTGGCTTCAGATAAGAAGCGCACACCACCGTATGATCCGTAATTCAGGTACATCTGCATCATCTTGGCCGCATCGTTGATCGTACCAAAAAGGCCCGCATTCCCGGATATCCCCCCTAAAACGGCAGAACTTTCATCGTGCACAAAACCCTGTAACTGCTCTTTTCGAAATGAAAGATCATTCTCTGTCGGCACCATTTTGTCCAACGGGTAGTATAAATAGGGGCGGTAAGTTAGTGTTGATGCCCCCAGCAGTGTGTAAAAATTTGTTTTAAGATAAGTTTCATAATCCTGATTTGCCAGAGCGGCGATAATACGCGGAAAGATAATAAATCCCAGATCGGAATAGACAAACCTTTTTCGGCTTAAGAGCGGAGATTTCCGGATCGTGGCATACACCGAATCGGGAAAACTAGTTAAAAGATAAAGCCCTTTACTTACCCTGAGATCGAATTGTGCTGTTGAATCTTTGGAATAATACCCTTGCTTGTAATCACCGGATGAATTCATCGTCTTTAACCAAAAAGGGATACCTGTTTTAAGCCGGGCCTGATGCGAAAGGACATCCTCAATCAGAATATCCTTTTTATTTGAAATTTTCCAGTCGGGCCAGTAATCGCTCATCCTTTTTTTAACCGAGAATTTTTTCTGGTCATTTAGCCTCATCAGGGCAGGAAGCGGGGCAAGGATTTTAGTCAGTGATGCGAAATCAAACAGGTCATCGGGCAAAAGGGGTCTTTCGTTGGTGTAGGTTTGGTAACCATAGCTTTCGAGGAGAAGGACTTTCCCTTTTTTTGCAATAAAAACAGTGCATCCGGGAAAGGCTTTGGCACTTAATCCGACGTTTACTAAGGAGTCAATTTTTTTTTTTTAGAAAGGTGGAATCTATACCAAGCTCCTCAGGAAGGGTGTATTTAAAGCGGTTAAGCGGAAGTGTGACAAGCCCATCACCCGAATGGAAAGTCTGATTTACTGTTACCGGGAGTTTCCCCTCAGCTCCAAAGGCACCAAACAGTAGCTGGCCAGCAAGATCCTGTGATTCAGGACTCTCCTGATATCCGACAACTAAACCTGAGGCCTTTTCAAGACCATTAAGGTAATTCAGGATGTAGGGATTTCCGAAAAGTACCAATATTGATTTGCCGTTATTTGTAACTTGTTCAACGACATTCTGCTGAGTTTCAGTAAGGCGGTAATCCGACGAAACAAAATTGCCCAAATTATTTAGTTCGGCAATTACGAGGTTATATTTTTTTAATTGATTCAGGAGTTTCTTAATGGCGTTGCCATCGGCAGTTTTTGAAATGTAAAAATGATCGGATCTGGTATATCTTTCCAACGAAAGTTGAAAAGGGGTAATATTTCCGCGACCGATACTCACCGTAGCAATTTTAAGGGTATCCAGACGGCGTAAGGGGAGGAGCTCATCACGATTCTGAAGTACGGTTAACGATTGTTGTGCAACATTTCGAAGTGTCATCCTATAGGCTGACTGGTTGAGATCCGAATACAGGTTTTCGGTTTTCACCGGTGAATAACTATTTAGCCCGGCCCACCGTTTTATCATAAGAATTTTACGGCATTTCCGCTCAATGGACTCCATTGAAATCGAGCCATCCGAAATCGCTTTTTTAACGGCTTGAATAACACTGGCCGGGTTGATCACAAATTCGAGTAGATCATTACCGGCAATTAATGCTTTTACCTCTGCACTGTTATTATCAGATTGCCCCTCCTGTTCATCAGCGCCTTCCATATTTAAGGCATCGGTTACAATCAATCCTTCAAAACCATAATCTCTGATTAATAAATCATGAACAATCACTTTGGAAAGGGTTGCGGCAGTACCTGAGCTGTCTAACGCTGGTACATTCAAAAAACCGGTCATCACCCCTCCAATACCCAGACTGGCGGCCTTTCTAAAAGGGGAGAGTTCGATTGAATCAAGCTGGATCCGGTTATGGCCAATTACCGGCAATGTGAAGTGGGAGTCTTTTTGAGCGTCTCCATGACCCGGAAAATGTTTTAGTGTTGCAAGTACTTGTTGCGACTGCAGACCCAATCCAAAATTTAGCGCTTTTTGAAAAACCTTTTCCGGATTGTCACCGTATGATCGGAACCCGATGACAGGATTGAGGGGATTACTGTTCACATCGGCTACGGGTGCAAAATTTATATGAATACCCAATCTCCTGCATTGCCGACCCAAATCTGCACCTACATCAAAAACCAATGAGTCATTATTAATTGCTCCAAGGGTGAAGCCAAATGGGTATTTAATGCAGCTATCCAACCGCATTGATAAGCCATATTCTGCATCAATAGCTACCAGAAGGGGCGTTTTTGAAGCTTCCTGAAGCCGGTTTATCATGCTAATATGGCGTAACGGTCCACCTTGCATGGCTATAATGCCGCCAATTTTATTCTCCTGAACCATTTTTAAAATTCGGTTCTTATGTTTGCCTCCCTTCTTTGACCATGCAGGGACCATGATCAATTGCCCAATCTTTTCATCTACGGTGAGCGAATTAAAAACCGAATCGACCCAGTGGTCGGTTTCATACTTCAAAAATGGGGGTCGAACTTTGGGCTGAGCAAGTAATAACGAGCCCAAAAATGTCAATAGAATAAACAAAAATATTTTAGACATGATCCTTTTAAGCAATTGTCAAGTAATAATTTTTCGATCCTCTGAACCGATTAATTTAAGGAGGATTGGTCAAAAATAGACAAAACAGGCCAAATCAAAACTGCTACTTAATTTTTTAACAAAAAAAGAGGGTCAATGTTTCCGATTTATAAAATGATATCAATACTTTCGCAGGTAAACGGTGTGAAGTTATTCGAAAGCTTTTATTGTAAGAAACACGAATAATTTTTAAAGCAGGCAACCAAAAAAATGTAAACTGTCCCCTAAAATGCTGACATTCTTTAAAGTTATATTTCGACATTTTTTCCTATTTACAGCTCTGTCATTCATTACATTGGCAGTAAATGGGATTTCAAATAAACTAATTCCTGGTGCCGAACGTGCCTCCGAATATTTAAATCAATTAAAAGGCAAGAATTTAGCGCTGGTTGTAAATCAAACTTCGCGGATAGGTGATCAGCATCTCGTAGATTATTTAGTGGCAAATCATTTAACGGTAAAGTTGATTTTTGCCCCCGAGCATGGTTTCAGGGGGGAAGCGGGAGCTGGAGAATTGATTACAAACGCCAAAGACCCGGCTACGGGCATCCCGATTGTCTCAATCTACGGTAAAAATCATAAACCTACCGCTGCCCAACTTCAGGATATAGATATTGTTTTGTTTGATATACAGGATGTTGGGTGCCGGTTCTATACTTATATCAGTACACTTCATTATGTTATGGAGGCTTGTGCAGAGAATAGTAAGACCTTAATTATTCTTGACAGGCCAAATCCAAATGGTGATTATTTCGACGGACCTGTACTGCAACCGGCATTTCGCTCTTTTGTCGGGCTTGATCCTATTCCGGTTGTTCACGGCTGTACAATAGGGGAACTTGCTCAAATGATCAATGGTGAAAAATGGCTGAAAAATGGGGTTCAAACCCATCTTGTGATTGTCAAAGTCGGGAATTATACCCATGCCTCTAAATACGATCCCCCCGTGAAACCCTCACCAAATCTGCCGGGTTACCTCTCCATTAGGCTTTATCCTTCACTTTGTTTTTTTGAGGCAACAACTGTCAGTGTGGGACGTGGTACCCGGTTTCCGTTCCAGGTACTGGGTTATCCTGATCAATCGTTTGGGAAATTTAGTTTCACACCGGTAAGTTTAGCGGGGATGGAACTGAATCCATTTCAAAAGGATAAACTTTGTTTTGGCGACGATTTGCGCGAAATAGGAGAGGCACCGCACTTCACGTTATCCTTTTTTATCAATTGGCTTCATAAATTCAAAAATAGGGAAGAGTTCCTTAACAGAAGTTACTGGTTTAACCAGCTTATGGGTAATGAACTGGTTTTGAAACTAATTTTGGAAGGTAAAAACGAATCGGAAATTCGTAATTCCTGGACAGAAGAACTCAAGGAATATGGAGCGATGCGGCAGAAGTATTTGTTGTACCCTGATTCAACCGTTAACAAATGAGCCCATTACTTATTGCATTATTGCTTATTGGTTATTTTGCCCTGTTAATTACAATTGCCAATTTTACGGGAAAATCGGCAACCACCGACACGTTTTTCACTGCGAACCGGAAATCCCCTTGGTTTGTTGTTGCTTTCGGGATGATAGGGACGACCATTTCAGGGGTAACCTTTATTTCAGTTCCGGGTGAAGTTGGAAACTCTGCAAGTACTTATTTTGAGTTTATAATGGGAAATCTGGTTGGGTTTTGGATCGTTGCCCTTGTGCTGCTGCCTGTTTATTACAAGCTGAATCTGATCTCAATTTACACCTATCTTGAACAACGATTTGGATTTTATTCCTATAAAACAGGCTCCTTTTTCTTTCTCCTTTCCCGAACGATCGGAGCAGCCTTCCGGATGTATCTGGTCGCCGAAGTATTACAACTGGCTCTTTTTGATGCATTGGGAGTCCCCTTTGGGGTAACTGTTCTGATCAGTATTTTTCTGATCTGGGTCTATACCTATAAAGGGGGGGTTAAAACAATTATCTGGACTGACTCTTTGCAAACTATTTTTCTCTTAACTGCTGTTATATTAACTATTTACTATATCTATTCAAGTTTAGGATGGTCGCCTGGTGAAACCTTTCATAAAATTGTCACGCATCCCTATTCGCGGATTTTTGATTGGGATGTAAAATCGGGTAAATTCTTTTTCAAGCAATTTATTTCCGGGATATTTGTGACAATCGTAATGGTCGGACTGGACCAGGATATGATGCAAAAGAACCTTACCTGTAAAAGTCTGAAAGAAGCTCAAAAGAACATGCTTACATTCAGTGCAATATTTGTTTTGGTTGTGGGAATGTTTCTGCTTTTGGGTGTTCTCCTTTATATCTTTGCCAGCGCCAAAGGAATTCAGTTACCACCCAAGTCCGATTTTCTTTTTCCGGCTCTGGCCCTGAATCATATGAGCCTTTTGATCGGGATTTTCTTTTTGCTGGGTATAACTGCTGCCAATTATGCGAGCGCCGACTCTGCCCTCACTTCACTGACTACCGCTTTTTGTATTGATTTTTTGAATATTAATAAAAATCCTTCAGCGCAAAAAAAACAACTGCTTCGACGAACACATATTGGGTTCTCAATCCTGCTTTTTCTGGTGATAATGATCTTCAAAATCATTAATGATCAAAGTGTTGTTATCGCCGTTTTTAAGGCTGCAGGCTATACTTACGGGCCTCTGCTCGGCCTGTTTGCATTCGGAATGCTTACTAAAAGAGAGGTTAGAGACAAGTGGGTACCTCTGGTTTGTGTGGGTTCACCTTTTATTTCCTGGTTTATTGATGCATTTTCAGTTCAACTCATGAATGGTTATAAGATTGGTTTCGAGTTGATTATAATAAATGGCGGAATCACGTTTCTTGGAATGGTACTGATTCAAAAAAAACAATGGAATCGTTAAAAAAAGTTAAGAATTTTATAAATTATGTTGTATCTTTGAATTGTAGTAACGCGGGAACTGTTCTTTTCAGGCGATCCTATTTAATCAACTGACAAACTAAGATGAGGTGCTTAACTAAAATATTGACCTTCCTCGTAGCTGTGGTATTTCTGATTGCCTGTCAAAAAGAGAAAATGAGCAGTTCCTCAGATACCATTCTATACTTTTCTGATAACATTATTACTTTTGACACCCTTTTTACTTCCATTGGTTCTCCGACTAAGAATCTTAGAGTTACGAATCTGACGAATGAAAACATCACGATCTCTTCTGTTAAACTTGCCGGAGGTGATCAAAATGGTTTCAGGTTAAATGTAAATGGTGAAGCCTCAAATGAGACATTCAATGTTCAGATTGCCCCCAAAGACAGCATTTTTATTTTCATTGAAGCTACACTTGGGAAGAATGGTACCAGTGGACCCCACATAACCGAAGATTCGATTATTTTCCTGGTCAAAAATGTGGAGCAAAAGGTGAAACTCAAGGCATGGGGGCAGGATTTTGTATTGATTAATACCAATAAAATAAAATCTGCTGTTTGGACTAAAGACCGCCCTTATCTTGTTTATAATGAAGCGGTAGTCGATTCAAATCAGACGCTGACAATAGAAGCAGGTACCGCCGTTTATTTTCATAAGAATGCCGGGCTGATGGTAAAAGGGACATTGATCGTATCGGGGACAGTGGATGAACCGGTAGAATTTAAGGGTGACCGACTGGAGCAGGCGTACAGTGATATACCTGATCAGTGGAACGGGATTATACTCTGTTCAGGGAGTCATAATAATGTGATTAATTTTGCAAAAATAAGGAACGCCAACATTGGATTGCAGGTCGGGACTATCGAGCATAGTGGTTTTGCCTCTGTTGAGCTTTCCAATACCCGGATAGAAAATATGAGCTGGTCTGGTATCTGGGCGATGAAATCTAAGATTCTTGCCTATAATTGCCTCATTTCAAATGTGAGATACTATAATACCGCCCTTCTCCTTGGTGGAGATTATCAGTTCTATCATAGCACTTTTGCTAATTATTACAACAATATTTCCTCCGGTGTTCGTACCACGGGTACCTTATTAATTTCCAATTATCTGGTTGATACCAAGAGTGGGGTACGTTATGTGGGCGATTTAAAATCAGCAACCTTTGGAAATTGTATTATTACAGGTAACCGGGTAAATGAATTACAAATGGCATTGGATAGTAAAGGTGAAGCTAACTACCTTTTTGATAGATCTTTGATACAAATATCCGATACCTTTAAGATTGGAGACCTTAGTCGGTTTACTGGTATTATACGTAACGTTAACCCAAGGTTTAAGAGCCCATACACCGGAAATTTTGAACTGGATACTTTATCAATTGCCAAAGATTATGGAAAATCGGAATATTCGAAATTATATCCCACCGATTTGAAAAATGACAGCCGGATAAGTGATGACGGTCCTGACCTTGGGGCTTTTGAACGCATCGAAAGAAAGAGATAATTTATCCCGATTATTTTCGTATATTAGGGTTTCTGAAAGACCTTGAAGTAATAGTCGCATGCTCAAATTTCCAAAATGGGTATTTCTGTTTGTGTCAATTCTTATGACCACAATAATTACGGTTTCTGCGCAACGAAATTATTCTGTTGTTTTCTATAATGTTGAAAATCTTTTTGATACATGGGACGATCCTGGAACTGCTGATGAAGAGTTCACTCCTCAGGGAACCCGCCACTGGACCAGACAACATTTTGAGGATAAGCTTAAGATGATATACAAAGCTCTGATTACGGCAGGTGATGGACAATTTCCGGATATTATCGGCCTGGCCGAAATTGAGAATCTTTGGGTTATTGAGCAGTTGATCAGTCAAACGCCTCTAATTAAAGGTAATTATGGGATTATCCATAAAGAATCTCCTGATCCACGCGGAATTGATGTGGCGTTGCTCTATCGGAAGGAGCGGATAAAACCATTGGAATTTGATTTTATCCCGGTTTCAGCTACAGGTGAAAATGCATTTGTATCCCGAGATATACTCCGTTTTACCGGTTTGGTTGGTACAGAAATACTCCATTTTTTTGTGAATCATTGGCCTTCGAGAAGTGGCGGTTATCTCGAAACAAAAGAGAAACGTAACATTGCTGCAAGAACATTAAGAAAGAGCGTCGATTCACTTCTTACCAGTAATAGGGATGCCCGGATAATAATTATGGGCGATTTTAACGCCACTCCCTACGAAAAATGTTTTTTTTCAATCCTCAAGGCATTTCCTTACCCGGGTGTTAACGATCCATTATCATTGATTAACCTTTCCACGCTTTGGACAAAGCGTCGTGAAGGTACCATCCGAAACGCCGGGCAGTGGGAGGTGTTTGATCAACTGATATGTACAACTAACCTGTTGAATAATAAAATCTTGGTGATCTCTCCGGATGAAAATGGAATTTGTGATTTTAGCTTTTTGACAGAACCCGATCCAACCTATCTGGGTAAAAAGCCTTTTAGAACCTATAACGGACCGATTTATCACGGTGGTGTTAGTGATCACCTTCCGGTAAGAATTAAAATTTTGGCGGGCAAATAAGTAAAAATTAATACTCATTAAAGAGGTTGAAAATTTGTTGTTATCGTAAAGAACCAATATCTTTAGCATGCAATTACAAACCATCAAACTTTATAAGATTTATTTATCATCATGGAAGAAAAAAACAAAGTTTCAAGAAGGGGATTTCTGGGGACCGGAGCTGCTGCTGCAGCCGCGTTCGCGATCGTCCCTTCAAACACAATTGCAGGTCTTGGACACACTGCACCCAGCGATAAGTTAAATATTGCGGGAGTGGGTATCGGCGGAATGGGTCACGGGAATATAAAAAACCTTAAATCTGAAAACATCGTCGGTTTATGTGATGTTGACTGGAAGTATTCCGAAAAGACATTTAATGAATTTCCAAATGCCAAGAAGTACAAGGACTGGAGAGTTATGTACGATGAACTTGGGAAATCTATTGATGGAGTTGTGATCGCAACAGCCGACCACACTCATGCAATTATTGCTGCCAATGCCATTACGATGGGCAAGCATGTCTATTGCCAGAAACCTCTTACTCACACGGTTTATGAATCTCGATTGCTTACCAAACTTGCAGCCAAACATCAGGTTGCAACACAGATGGGTAATCAGGGTTCTTCTCAGGAAGGTGTAAACCTTACCTGCGAATGGATAGCCAATGGCGAGATCGGTGAAATCACTAAAGTTGAGGCATTTACTGACCGCCCTATCTGGCCGCAGGGTCTGAATACCCCTAAAAATGGTCAGTGGGTTCCTGAAACATTGGATTGGGATCTTTTTATCGGTCCTGCTAAAAAACGGATGTACAATGAGATTTATCACCCATGGAACTGGCGCGGTTGGTGGGATTTCGGTACAGGTGCATTAGGCGATATGGCATGCCATATTCTCCATCCTGTATTTACCGGTCTTAAATTAGGCTATCCGATTCATGCACAGGGAAATTCAACCATGCTTCTGACAGACTGTGCACCTACAGCACAATCTGTTTGCCTTACTTTTCCTGAAAGGGCAAAACCTAAAGACTTTAAGATTAAACTTCCAAAAGTTGAGGTGTACTGGTACGACGGTGGGATCAAACCGATGCTTCCTGAGGGTTGGCCTGAAGGCAGAGATGCAAATGATTCAGGTGGTGGAGTTATTTTCCACGGAACAAAAGATAAGTTAATCTGCGGCTGTTATGGTGTAAATCCATGGCTATTGTCCGGTCGGAAACCGGAGGCTCCTAAATTCCGTCGTCGTGTTGAACTTTCACACGAATTGGACTGGGTTCGCGCTGCCAAAGAATCGCCTGCAACACGCGTGAAAACTGCCTCTGATTTTAGCGAGGCAGGTCCTTTTAACGAAATGGTTGTTATGGGAGTCTTGGCCGTTCGGCTTCAATCTTTGGATAAGGTCCTTAATTGGGATGGCCCAAAAATGGAATTCACAAATCTTAACGATACAGAGGTTATCAAGACTGTTCTGGAAGATAAATTCGAAATCCATGATGGTCATCCAACCTTTAATAAAACATATACCGATCCGATTAATGCAAAGGCTTATGCTGCTGAATTAATCAAACATACCTATCGTGCACCATGGTCATTGCCAGAAATGCCCGCATAAGTACCGATCAGTTATAATAAATAAAAAAGGTGGAGTAAAATCCACCTTTTTTATTTATTACACTCGCAAACTATTTCCACTTATTTTTCAGTCTGTTTCTTATTCTCCTTTTTTGCATCGGCTTCATCCTTCAGTTTTTTCAGTGCCTTCCGTTCATCTTCCTTCTTTTTGATTATTGAATCGTCAGATATTATTGCTTTTACCCTGACCTCTTTACGTGATCCACCATCATCGTGTTTCTTCCGGACAATTGTGATCTTTTCAAGCCCATTTCCAATATCCTTCTTTTCGTACGAAACTACAGATTCGTCTTTGGTATCAAAAGCGAATGGATCACCACCAAAACCGTGATGAAACATCATTGGAGCATGAGGCGGCATTGGCGGTGGAGGTGGAGCCATTTCGTCTTCGTCATTTTCTTCTTCGTTCGGTTCATTTCCAAACGTTCTGAGACAGAACATTTTGTGTGCGTTGCACATTTTTCCGGAATCGCCATTTTGAATTACAATATCGAATTGTTCATCCCCCTGATCATTTCCCATCCCTTTGTGGTGAAATTTCATCGCCTTGTCACTCCTGAAAATCATTCGGTTCCCCTTGTGATGCCCCATTCCTGCGCAATCCAGATTACTAAGCATCGAATCGACTTTTTCGTTAATGTTTTTTTCATCCGGGAGGTTAAACGTTGTGTCGATCTTTGTCGTTTTCCCGTCAACGTTAACCATTACCTTTATCCGTTGCTCCTTTTTCTGCGGATCATTTCCTGCCAGTTGGGCATCTTCGGTTGGGCCAAAAGTAAAAGAGGAGGCCAAAAACAATAATCCGACTAAACCCAGGGAAAATACCACCGTGTTTCGAAGATTTAATACTCGTCTCATGTGAATCAATTTTTAAGGTGAACTAAATTATTTCCATTTAATGATTCAAAAGTAGTTTGTTTAGGAATTGGTTGCAGTTAAGGTTCTGCAAAAAAGTGTTAAGGGAAAGTTAAAGTTGAAAACCGGGTTAAATTATTGTCTAATTTTGAATTATGAACAAACGGACAATTACAGGACTTGTGATTCTGATGGGAATTTCGCTGCTTGGGATTATAGCAGTTCAATTCTACTGGTTTAATAATTCGGTCAAAGTAAAAAATGAGCTTTTCGACCGATCGGTAAATGAAGCGATGAACAAGGCTGTGCATCGACTGGAGACTGGTCATGATCTTAAAATCATTCGAAATTTTGAAACGCAGGATTCCACCAGATGGGATAGTGAGGCTCCGTTCCCACCCCCTCCGCCACCCGTGCAGGAGCTGGAGGAGATGCAGGTGATGGTTAAAAAGGACTCCATAAACGGAAGAATAACGGTGATTACTTCGAAATCGGGTAAGCATAACCGGAGAGGCAATTTATTTCATCTGAATGCCTATCTACGCGATTTAAAAAATCAGAAAAGAAATGGCAAACAGGCTATTGTTATAAACACGGATACCCTAATTGGAAATATTGATTCGATCTCAAACACCGAATTTCGAAAGAGCAGCGGGCAAATCGGAAGAAAAATTGAACAACTTAACAAATTGTCGCAGCAGATTGCTATCGAATACAGAGGATGGGAGACCGGCAGACATATTGATGAAAGTCAATTGAAAAAACTGCTTTCAGAGGAGTTAATTAACCGTGCCATTCCCATTCCATTTAATTATTCCATTACGCCCGAAGACAGTCTGAAAGGGGGAGAACTTCAGGATAGGGATAATGCAAAATGGTATAAGGTGAATCTTTTTCCGAACGATATTTTCCGAAAAAATCTTTTGCTGGCCATCTCATTCCCTGATCGAAATCTTTTTATAGGGCGATCAACTGCCATGTTATTAGGACTTTCTGCAATATTCTCACTCGTTATTTTCATAACCTTTGCCTTGAGTATATTTTTGATTTTGCGGCAGAAGAAAATTTCTGAGATGAAGTCTGATTTCATTAATAATATGACCCATGAATTTAAGACTCCAATCGCTACAATTTCGATAGCTGCCGATTCTATCCTTGACGGGAAGGTGATCAGTGACAACGAGCGGGTCAGGTTTTTTACCGGTATGATAAAAAAGGAGAACCACCGGATGAACGAACAGGTTGAACGGATTCTTCAGATTGCCCGGCTTGACCGGAAAGAGTTTGAATTTAACTTTCAAAGCGTCGATATACACGAGCTGATTGAAGAGGCTATTGCGGGGATTTCCCTTCAGGTTGGTAAAAAAGGTGGTAAGATTATAACCAGACTTGAAGCGTCCAATCCGGTAGTTAACACTGACCCGATCCACTTCATTAATCTGGTTTATAATCTATTGGATAATGCAAACAAATATTCTCCGGATGAGCCTTTAATTACAGTAATCACTGCCAATACCCCAAGGGGGGTTACTTTGGTTGTTGAAGATCATGGTATTGGTATGTCAAAGGCTGTCGTTTCGAAAATTTTTGATAAATTCTATCGCCTTCCCTCCGGAAACGTTCATACTGTTAAAGGATTTGGCCTCGGATTAAGTTATGTAAAAGCGATCCTTGAAATCAATGGTGGTACTATTAAGGTATTGAGCGAACCAGGCAAAGGGAGCCGGTTTGTTGTTTTTATCCCATTTATACTAAACAGACGATGAGCCCCAGAAAATCACTTTTTTTTGTTGAGGACGATCTCAGCTTTGGAGCCGTTTTGAAATCTTATCTTGAGATCTGCAATTTTTCGGTTACCTGGATTGATGATGGGAAACATGCTTTTAGCGCCTTTCAGGCTGGAAATTTTGACCTTTGTTTACTCGATGTTATGCTTCCCCATGTGGACGGCTTTACTATCGGACGCGATATCCGCGCTGTCGATCCCAAGATCCCAATGATTTATCTGACTGCCAAATCGTTAAAGGAGGACATTATTAATGGCTATCGTATTGGCGCCGATGATTACATTGTCAAACCATTCGATACAGAGGTGTTGCTCTATAAAATTGCAGTTGTTCTTAAAAGAACGGATAATTCGGAGAGTACAGATGACCATATGATTTTAATTGGCAAATATGTTTTCGATCCTGTACTTCGTGAAATAAAGCTGGGTGACATAAAACAATTGCTTAGTCCGAAGGAATCAGCGTTACTTAAATTGCTTTGTGAATACAAAAATGAATTGCTTGCCCGTGAAATTGCCCTAAAAAGAATTTGGGGAGATGATGGCTATTTTACGACCCGCAGCATGGATGTTTTTATTACAAAGCTTCGAAAATACCTTAGGGATGATCCCTCGATAGAGATTCGTAATATCCATGGGAGCGGATATATTATGAGTCATAACAACAGATAATCAGATCAGGCAACTGCTTCAGGCGCTTAAAAATAACGGCTTTATTTGAATTGAAGAGGGAACTTTTCGCATTAATTTTGCGTAATTTAGTATTCATTTTTGTACCTGTGTCAATTTGTAATTTTTGATCCGGTTCTCCGGACTAATTATCGAACAATATGGAAACACTTGAAGGTGAAGTATTAAAGGAGGTGATAGCCGATTGTGCAAAAGATAACGGATGGGCCAATCTTGCAGAAGTGGGAATTTTGCTTCGCAACAAAAATATTTCATACGGTAAACTGTCAAAATTTGTGAGTAAGTTTCCTGAAATTATTGAAACGAGGGTTGACGAATCGAAGCAGCCTCCCGTCGCCTATGCCCGATTGATAGAAATTCCGCCTGATATTCCTTGAAAGGGATGATACCTTTGGCTTGTATCCTGATGATCTTATGGCTTTACTGCGGGTCCTGAATTGGTACACACCGATTAATATGGTACTAACCGCGATTTTCTAAAGCGGAAATGTTACTTTTGTCGCTCATTAATCCGGAGATAGCTTATCATTTGATGGAAACCCGTAAATTTGATTTTATTGTTGTTGGCAGCGGTCTTGCCGGCTTGCTTGCTGCATATCATGCGGCAGATTATGGCACTGTTGCACTTATTTCGAAATCTGAGCTTGATATCAGTAACTCTTATCATGCACAGGGTGGGATTGCTGCGGCTATTGGAGATGATGATCATCCGGATATCCATTTTGAGGATACCCTTGTTGCCGGCCGTAACCTTTGCGACCAAGATGCGGTTTACCTTCTTGTCAGGGAAGGGCTTGACAGGGTGAGAGAACTGATCTCACGTGGCATGGAGTTTGATACCGATGCCGATGGTCAGCTTATTCTTGGACTTGAAGGGGGGCATTCCAAGCGGAGAATACTTCATGCCGATGGCGATGCAACCGGAAAGATGATGACAAGTTTCATGTTAAGAAAAGTACTGGACAGACCCGAAATATCAACTTTTGAGTATTGTGCAGCTTTGAAAATAATTATCGAAGACGGTGTATGTAAAGGGATACAAACCCTTCAATATACAGATGGTGCTAATATAATATTTCTGGGTAAGGCGACTATTTTGGCAACGGGAGGCCTTTCACGTCTCTATTCCCGATCAACCAATCCATATACTGCTACAGGCGACGGAATTGCCCTGGCTTGGCAAGCGGGAGCGCAACTTGCCGACATGGAATTTATTCAGTTTCATCCTACCGCATTGTCAATTACAGGTGAAGATGCATACCTGATCAGTGAGGCAGTTCGAGGAGAGGGGGCACACCTTATTGATTCGAATGGGATTCGTTTTATGCCGGGGATCCATCCTTTAGCTGAATTAGCTCCCCGTGATGTCGTCGCTTCTGCCATTTTCAAGCGAATGCAGGAAACGGGAACGAATGTTTTTCTAAGTCTAAAACACCTTAGTAATCCATCACTTGCCGAACGGTTTCACTCTATAGATGCCTACCTCCAGTCATACGGAATTAATTTGCTTGAGGACCTGATCCCGATCGCCCCGGCAGCTCATTATATGGTGGGTGGCATCCGGACGGATGTTTGGGGCCAAACAAGTATTGAAGCCCTTTTTGCCTGTGGCGAGGTTGCTGCAACCGGCGTAATGGGTGCAAACCGGCTTGCCAGTAATTCGTTACTTGAATGTCTGGTCTTTGGGAAAAGAGCAGTGGAAAAAGCACGCGTGAGGGTAAATAATGCCCCCTTAATTTCTCCACCGCAAGCTGTTTACCTAAATGCAGATACGGATCAGGAATACCTCTCGATAAAAAATGAACTAGCCAATATCATGAGCGATCAGGTTGGGATTGTTCGCGACAAGGCGGGGTTGGAGACGGCCCTGGCCCGGATTGAATCGATTGCCGCACAATTTAATAATACGGGTTCGGATTATAATTTTCACAAAATCGTCAATCTGACCGATATCTGCAGGGTTATCACCCTTTCTGCACTCGAGCGTAAGGAGAGCCGCGGAGGGCATGTCCGTACCGATTATCCGGGCGAAAAAGAGGAGCAGTTACACCATATTTTACAGGAAAAAGGTAAAGCAATACATTATGAAGCGGTCAGAACAACTTAAAAACGGATTTAACTTTGACGCGATAAAGCCTGTTATCGATTATGCATTTAATGAAGATATTGGAAGCGGAGATATAACCACCAATTCGTTGATCCCTGTTGGTCTCCAGGCGCGTGCCACGATGGTGGCCAAATCTTCGGGTATCCTTGCAGGTCTTTCGGTTGCCGAATATATCTTCCGATCTCTAAGCCCTGATATTTTATGGAATCCGTTTTTTTCAGATGGTGACAAAATTTCAAAAGGCGAGATTATCCTCGAAATCTCGGGATCTTACAGAGCCTTGCTTACCGGTGAGCGGCTGGCATTAAATTTCATGCAGCGAATGAGCGGAATCGCAACAATGACAAGCCATTGCGTGTGTGAGTTGGAAGGTTTTCACACTCAGATTCTGGATACACGTAAAACAGTGCCAGGTTTACGCCTGCTCGATAAATACGCTGTTCTGATGGGAGGGGGGAGCAACCACCGCATTGGCCTTTACGATATGGTACTGATAAAAGATAATCACATTAAAATTGCCGGGGGAATAACCAATGCAGTAACCCAAATCAGGAAAAATTTACCAGATACGATTAAACTTGAAGTTGAAGTGACGAACCTCGACGAGGTCAATGAGGCTTTGACTGCCGGCGCCGACATTATTATGCTCGACAATATGACCCTTCAGACAATGAAAGAGAGTGTTAAGCGGATTGACGGACGTGCAAAAGTTGAAGCTTCAGGGAATATGACCATTGATCGGCTTAAAGAGGTCGCGGCAACTGGTGTTGACTTTATTTCAATCGGAGCACTGACACATTCCGTTACTGCCTTTGATATTAGTATGAACATAACAACCTGATTTATTGAATTTAGTTATTGACATTGGAAATAGTCAGACCAAAGTAGCGCTTTTTGATGCGGGGGAGATTGTCCAAACATTTTTAATGAAATTGTTTGACGGTGATCAGTTGCGCAATATAAAGCAGACCTATCCAACGATAACTAATGCGATACTTTCCACTGTTGGCACGATTGAACCCAACATGCCGGAAATATTAAAAGAAGAATTTGAGTTTTTTCTTGGATTTAATCATCTAACTCCGGTTCCTATTGAGAACCTTTATGAATCAAAAACTACGTTGGGATTAGACAGGCTTGCTGCTGCGGTAGGCGCTGTTGCATTATTCCCTGGCAGGGAACTTCTTGTTATCGATGCGGGTAGTGCAATAACCTTTGATTTGATTGATAGAAACAACCGGTTTTTGGGAGGTAATATTTCACCTGGCCTTGCCATGAGATTCAAGGCGTTGCACACGTTTACTTCTAAATTGCCTGAGATCGTCGCCGGTGATCACTATCCGGAGTTTGGAACGACAACTGAAGAGGCAATCAGATCAGGCGTTCAGCTCGGAATGATTTACGAAATCGATGGCGTGATTGATCAAATCAGACACAAGTGGCCTGAATGCAAGGTTATACTTACAGGTGGTGACAGCCATTTTTTTGATAAAAAATTAAAAAATACGATCTTTGTAAAATTCGGGTTAACCCTGATCGGGCTAAACCGAATATTGGAATTTAATGTAATTAATAAATAGTCGTCCATGAAAAGGTTGACCTTATGAAAATACGAAAATCTTTTATTGGTGTTTTTTCTGAGATAAAACTGCGTTCAGCAAAAATTGTCCGCTTTATCTCGCTATTAACCTGGAGTGTGATCTTTTTTTCGTGCAGTTCGAAAGTCTCTTCAGACATCCCCAAGGATCTTTTCACCAATAAATTAATACCTTCGGTTGAAGCTTTTAATTTTCAGACTTTTTATACAGACTCAGGGGTTGTGCGCTATTTCCTGAAAACTCCACGCCTGCTGATTTTTGACCAGGAAAAATCACCTTATAAGGAATTTCCCGAAGGATTTCACCTGCAACAATTTGATATTCACAAGAAAATTATTTCTGAGCTATCAGCCAATTACGGTAAAAACTTTGAGTTGGAGCAAAAATGGCTTGCTACCGGGAACGTGGTAATGGTGAATAACAAAGGCGATACCCTGCGCACAGAAGAATTAATATACCTAATCAAGGAGGATAAGATCTATTCCGAAAAATTTGTCAATATCAAAAAAGGGGATCAGGATATTACCGGTTCGGGAGGATTTGAATCGGATTCGCAAATGAAGAAGTGGGCTTTCAAAAACACGAAAGGACATATTTACGTCCAGGAGCAATAAATTACGAAGGTCCGTTATTTAAAAGCTGAATTTTACTATCTTCGCACTCTCATAATTAACAGACAAATAATTATAAAGTAACCAAATATCGATGGCAACATTACAGAAAATCAGGAACCGTGCCGGAATTGCGATTGCAATATTTATTGGAATGGCGCTCGCAGCTTTTATTCTAGGCGATTTGTTCAAATCATCAAGTTCGATTATGCGCGGTAAGCAAATGGAATTGGCTGAAATTGACGGGAAAAGTGTAACCTATCCCGAATTTCAGGCAAAAGTTGAGGAGCTCTCTGAAATTTACAAGATGAATTCCGGAAAAACTACCTTGGATCAGAAAGTTACCGAGCAGATTAAGGAACAAACCTGGCAAAGTATGGTGAGAAACCTCACTATGAAAGATATCTATGAAAACCTGGGAATCGGAGTTAGTTCTACCGAACTTTTTGACCTGGTTCAGGGAAAGAATCCACATGCCATCATTCAGAATATTTTCCGTGATCAAAATACTGGAACCATTAACCGTGGCGCGTTGATTCAGTTTCTGAAATATCAACAGACCAATGCTGGTAGTAAAGAACATAACTATTGGTTGTTTGTTGAAAACCAGATTATTGAAGAACGCTCATTCTCAAAATATAACAATCTCCTGGCAAAAGGAATCTACATTACTTCCGATGAATCCAGGAGTGACCTGAAAGGTCGGAATCATAAAGCGAATATTCAGGTTGCGACAAAATTGTTTAGCTCTGTTTCTGACGAAAGCGTAAAGGCTACTGAATCAGAACTTAAAGCATACTACGATAACCATCAGGATAAATTCAAACAGGAAAATAACCGGAATATTGAATATGTTTCGTTTCCTGTTGTAGCTTCCAAGGCCGATGAGGATAAACTGATTAAGTGGACAAATGATATCAAAGCTGAATTTTCAACTGTTGAAGATCCTGCTAATTTTGTAAATATCAATTCAGATGTTCCATTCGATCCATCTTTTTTCAAGAAAGGTGAACTAGCACCCGAGATTGGTAATTTTGCTTTTTCCGGAAAGGTTGGCGATATTTATGGTCCGTATAAGGATAATAAAAGCTGGAAACTTGCTAAAATTCAGCGATTTGAAGAACTTCCCGATTCAGTTCAGGCCCGTCATATTCTGATCAAGGTCAACTCGGCTCCCGAGTTAACCAAGGCTACCGCAACTATTGACAGTATTAAGAACCTGATTGTTGTTAAAGGTCAAAAATTTGAAGATATTGCCCGTACAAAGTCTCAGGATAAGGGTTCAGCAATTGCGGGTGGAAACTTAGGTTGGATCCGCCGCGGAGCGATGGTAAAACCTTTTGAAGAGGCTGTATTCTTTGGAAAACTTAACGATCTTCAGGTAATTAAGACACAGTTTGGAATTCATCTTGTACAGGTCACCGGTCGCGGTAAAACATTACCAAACGTCCAGCTGGCTATTATTGATCGCGTAATTGAACCAAGTAGTCAGACTTATCAGGCGACCTATACACAGGCTTCCAAATTTGCTAGTTCAAACCAGGATCTTAAGAAATTCTCTGATGCAATAGTTGCACAGGGATTGAATAAAAAATCAGCCAATGTGCGTGAAAACGACAAGGATGTTCCAGGTTTGGAGAACTCACGTTTACTGATTCGTGCGGCATATAAGGCTAAAACAGGATCTATCATTGCAAGCACAGAGGGGACTCCGATATTTGAACTTGGTAATCAGTTTGTGATTGCATTTTTAACAGGAGAACAGGAAAAGGGTGTTGCATCGCTGAATACTGTCAAAGCCCGTGTTGAAATTGAAGTACGGAAAGAGAAAAAAGCTCAGCAGCTTATCGAAAAGATGAGTGGAAAATCTGATCTCAATCAATTAGTTTCTGGTGTTGGAGCAACTCTGAGCGATGCTAAAGATATTAGTTTCGAGACTTATTCTATTCCGGGTGTGGGCTTTGAACCTGCAGTTGCAGGTGCAGCCACAGCTTTGGAAAGCAATCAGGTTTCCAAACCAGTTGCAGGAACCAATGGTGTTTATGTTGTTAAAGTTAACAGTGTTACTACCGGGACCGATCAGGATCTGGCTGCCAACAAATTAAAGCTCGCTGCATCGATTAGTTATCGTGCCAATATGTATGCGTTCGAAGCATTACGTGAAAATGCAAAGATCGTTGACAAACGTGCAAAGTTCTATTAATTAAAATACAGACATAAAAAAAGTCGCTGAAATAGCGGCTTTTTTTATGTCTGTATTTTTCGTTTTTACCAGTAGATCAGTAAATTTGGCGAAGCTGTAGTGTTTAGTCCGGATGTTTGTCTAAAAGTTGTGGGAAAACCTTTAGTGTCTTTACCAATTATGTCACCCTTTCGCGCCTTCTCTCCTCCGCCTCTTCTCCCCTTCACTACTTCTTTTCCTCCACTCTCACCGATGATTCCCTGATCACAAGTTCTGTCTTTAATTCAACAGATCTTGGCGCTGTTTCCATATTCCCGATAAGTTCAAAAAAGAGCATCGCAGCGATTTCCCCCATCTCCCGTGTGGGATGCATCACCGATGTAAGCATTGGGTGGACAACAGTTGCATGGAACTCATCCGTAAAGCCGGCAAGCATAACATCTTTGGGAACATTCAATCCCCGTTTCCGGATTTCTTTCATGGCTGCAAATACTACAGTGTCATTTATTCCAAAGATTGCATCGGGAGGCTTTGGTAATGCCAGCAGCCGTAATGTCGCTTCGGCAGCTGATCCGGGACTTAGATTGCACTGTTCGAGATATTCCGGATTATAACCGAGACTGCAATCGGATAATCCCTGTAAATAGCCTTGTCGTCTTTCATCTGAGATATTCAAATGGTCGGGACCTGAGATATAGGCAATTCGAGTTGCCTGATTTTCGTAAAAATGGCGGGTAATACCCCTTGCAGCTTCAAAACTATCAGCTACAACAGACGGCACCTTATCTTTTAAACATACCCTGTCGAAAAATACAAGGGGAATCTCAGATTCAGTAATCTGTTCAAAATGGGAATAATCAGAAGTTTCCTGCGACAAGCAAACTATAAATCCTTCTACCCGTGCCTTCATAAGGTTTTTGATATTCTCCTTCTCTTTTTCTAACGACTCATAGGATGGTGAAACCAGCACAAAATATCCTTTCTCTTTTGCTACCGCTTCTATTCCTAAGATAACGGAAGAGAAGAAATGGGTAACAAGATCCGGGACGATTACCCCTATCATTTTGGTTCGCTGCTGCAATAAACCCATCGCCATCGGATTGGGCGAGTAATTTCGCAAATCTGCCAGGGCCTTAATCTCTGCTGTCAATTCATTACTAATATCCGGATGGTCTCTTAGTCCTCTGGAAACTGTAGAAATAGATACTCCCAGCTCCTTTGCAATATCTTTGAGTGAGACCCTGCGTTTTGCCATTCTATTACAACTCTTTTTTGATTTTTACCACCGTGAAGGAATAGGGTTCAAGTACAAGGCTGGCCATTTTCCCATTTATTTCTATTTCCTTTTCAACCGGATGAAGCATTGCAGGGTTGTCCAACGAGTTGAAGGTTGTAAGGTCGTTGCTTTGAAGGGTGGTGATCACTGCTTTTTTCAAAAGCTTTCCGGCCTTTTGCAAAACCACCTGTACGGATTGGGCTTCCCCGTTCGAATTGACAAGCTTTAGGATGATTTCGTGTGCATATTGGTCTGATGTAGCCGAGGCATAGAGCCCCTCCTGACCCGAGACCGGTTTGTCTGCCATCAGCATTGGCAAAACCTCAGTCCCCTTATTATTTGAGAATAATTTTTGCACGTAATAATTTACGGTTCCATAGGATCGCAGATTGTCAAACCAGATCAGATCAGGGGTCCACTGCCAGGCGTCGACATGTGCAAAGAGCGGAGCATAGGAACACAGCTGAACAACCGCTGCATTACGTTCGAGCCCTGTCATAAAGGCAGCCTCTGAGAGGGCGCATTTCCAGTGATTATGTGATTCAGGGGCGCCGGTTTTAGTGCCATGAGCTGCATATTCACCTGCGAAAACCTTATAACTGTTCCTGTCGTAATTATCGTATCGTGCGGCATTTTTCAGAAACCAATCAGGGTTGGCATAGTAATGTTCATCCACGATCTGTGCATTTAACTTTTTAAGTTCCTCTGAAGCGTAATCGAAATTTTTTCCGGAAGGAGCAGGTCCGGCACTAGAGACAATTTTAACCAAAGGATATTTCTCTGTGATGGCCTTGGCAAAAACCTTGTAACGTTCAATATACTGTGTGCCCCACTGCTCATTTCCAACTCCGATCATTTTGAGGTTGAAGGTAGCCGGATGCCCCATTTGAGTTCGCAGCTTTCCCCATTTGGAATCTGAGGGACCATTGGCAAATTCGATCAGATCGAGTGCGTCCTGAACATAGGGATCCAGCTGATCAAGCGGAACTAATTCTGCGGTGTTATATTGACATGCCATGCCACAACTCAGGATTGGGAGAGGTTCAGCACCTAAATCCTCTGCCAGCTGAAAATATTCGTAAAACCCCATTCCAAAAGATTGAAAATAGTCCGGCATGCTGCGCTTTTTAAATTCGGTGTTCCATCGGTTTACAATTAGTTTCCGCTCTGCAATATCTCCTATGGTTTTTTTCCATTGATAACGGGTCTCCAATTCCCTCCCTTCAACCACACATCCCCCCGGAAATCGGATAAACCCAGGTTTTAAGTCGGCTAATAATTGTACAAGATCGGCACGTAAGCCCCCCGGACGATTTTTCCAGGTGTCGTCAGGGAAAAGAGAGATCATATCCAGATCCAGTGTGCCTTCACCCTCGAACCAGATATTTAGCCTTCCCTTTTGTTCTGTTGCTGAGGCAGAAATGCTTACCTCATATTTTTTCCAAGTATCTGTTTCAGGTATTACGCCTGAAGTGCCGATTATTTTATTTCCGGGACTCACAAGTTCAATGCGCATCTTCAATTTACTGCCTGGAAATTGTCTGGCCAAAACTGAGAAGTGATAGACCTCCCCTTTTTTTATCCCCATTCCCCTGAAACCTTCGTTTGATAAACCGAACGAAGGTTCTCCGGAGGAGATTGTTATTCTGGCATAGCGTGGATTGGAGGGATTTGTTTCAGATTGATTAAGGATCGTAACCCCTGTGGTAGTATCCGGTTTCATGATTTTCCAACCCATCAATGGCTGAAAGAATTCGAACGAACGGTTTTTGACAAGTTCAGCATAAATACCTCCGTCGGCTGCAAAATTGATGTCTTCGAAAAATATCCCCCACATGGTTGGCTGAACCGGAGCAATTGGATTTGAGACATTTACGTTAATCACATGCAACTGTGAGAAGCCATGGAGATTAGTCAGGAGCAGGCAAAGGATGATAAATTTATAAATTGATTGTTTTGTCATTTTGTTATTTCTTTTAACTGAGCATCCAACGAGAATAGGTTTCCTTTTTCCAAATTCCGGAATTCAGCGGTTTTATCCTTGTATTTTACGATGCAGGATCCTCCTTTGCGTGGATAGATCTGTGCTGAGATTAACTGATTATTCTCCCATTTCATATTGACTACGTAACCCCCACGCGCTACGAGTCCCTTAACTTCGCCGTTTTTCCAAACAGTTGGGAGTGCAGGGAGTAGTTCGATATAATCGTTGTGGCTTTGAAGGAGCATCTCGGCAATACCTGATGTGCCTCCAAAATTCCCGTCAATCTGAAACGGTGGGTGTCCACAAAACAGATTTGGGTAAGTCCCTCCTGCATTAGACATGTTGATTTTGCCATTGTCCGTCGGGTGAAGCAGGTTTTTAAGCAATTTATAGGCACGGTCCCCATCTTTGAGTCTGGCCCAGAAGTTTACTTTCCAGGCCAACGACCACCCTGTCCCGATATCAGTCCGGGCATCGAGGCTTTTCCTTACTGCAGCGGCCAGTTCCGGTGTCCGTTGAGGGTCAACCTGATTCCCTGGATGCAACATGTAGAGATGTGAAACATGGCGATGGGTAGGTTCTGTCTCTTTATACTCCTTCCCCCATTCCATCAAACGACCATCTGATCCGATTTGAGGTACGGCAAGGTTTTTTAATGAACTTTCAATCCTGGTTAATAATGGATTGTTATCCTTTAGGAGTTCCGAAGCTTTTAAAACATTTGTAAACAATTCGTGAATCACCTCCTGATCATGCGATGGTCCCATGCTAATCTGGCAAGTTGAACCGTCAGGGGCAATAAAAGTGTTTTCTGGTGATGCAGCAGGACCGGAAACGAATTTTCCCGTTGCAGGGTCTTTAACGAGCCAGTCGAGGTAAAATCTTGCCGATTCGAGCATAATGGGATACACCCGCTCCAGGTATTTCGGATCAGCAGAATAGGTATAATGATCCCAGAGATGCTGACAAAGCCAGGCTCCGGCTCCAACATGCATTCCCCAGCCAGGGTGCTCGCCGGGGGCAGTAAATCCCCAGACGTTTGTAATTGGATGGATACACCAGCCACTCGCCTTATACTGAACAGCGGCAGTAACCTCACCGGGCTTGACTACCGATTCAATAAGATCGGTTAGCGGGCCATAACATTCCGAAAGGTTTGTAATATCTGCAGGCCAGTAGTTCATCTGGACATTGATGTCGGTATGATAATCTCCATTCCAGGCAGTCTGAATTTTATTGGCCCACATTCCCTGAAGGTTAGCCGGTAGCGACCCTTCGCGTGAAGAGGAGATCAACAGATACCTGCCGAATTGGAAATAGATTTCCTGGAGGTGAAGATCATCGGGATTCTTATCCTGATTTTTGAGACGAACATTGGTTGGAATGGTGTCAGGATCGGAGGTTGTAAGTTTTAAACTCACTTTGCCGGATAGGGCAGAATAGTCTTCAATATGTCTTTTTAAAAGGGTCGCATAGGGCTGAGCAAGGACTTTATTGAGTTGTTCAAAAGTGGTTATCCGTGGATTATTTCCAAGATAAGCTGGATAATCCTGTTTGTAATTGGTCGAAGCGGTGAGAATTAAAACCACCTCGTCGGCATTTGTCACCTCCATCTTATGATCAGTAAAGGTCACAGATCCTCCGGTTGAGACTGCCTTTAGCCGGGCAGCATACACCATTCCATCACCCCCTTTGCCATTATTCAAGATGCCGGTCATCACTAGCTGGTCATTTTCAACCCGGGTTTCGAACCGTTCAGGCCGGTTCAGCGAAGATTTGAAGCTTAGTGCCCCTTTTTTATCAGAAGACAACCTCATTATCAGTGCACGATCGGGGTAACTCGCAAAGATCTCACGTTTGAATTTGATCCCATCCTGCAGGTAAGTAACAGTTACCATTCCACGGTTCAAATCAAGCTCACGGATGTAATTCTCGTATTTGGATGTTTTGCCAAAATCGAGCCAGAGGTCACCCAGCGTCTGGTAACAACCAAAAGGGACCTTAGATCCGTTTCCTTGTCCTGAACCTGCCCCTTTACATATCTGGGTTTTAAGGGTCAGCTCAGTGGCTTCCTTATATTTTCCGTTAAAAAGCAATTCCCTTATTTTGGAGAGGGAGGCAAATGCAGCCGGATTATTGTTATCATCAGGACTGCCTGACCACAAGGTTTTTTCATTGAGCTGAAGCCGTTCCTGATTCACGTCACCAAAAACCATTGCCCCAAGAAAGCCATTTCCAATGGGGAAGGCCTTTAGCCATTCCGGATCATTCTCCCAGCCAGACTTGAGATCATTAATCGTTGATATTGCTGGCTGATTGTCCCATATCCGCAGGGGAGGAGGCGCTTTTGTAATTTGGCCACAAGAGAAAAATAATATTCCAATCAGAAGCAATACCGGGTTTCGAACAGTCATGATTTTGTTTTTTAATCTATTGATATATAGTTTTATATGTATTAAATGGCTTATAATTGATCACTGCAAACTTTTTCTTATTAAATCTTTCATAAAAACATTTATTTCCCACTGACTCGCAACAGGACTATTGTCTTCTGTCCGGATCCACATATATGGAGGAGGGCCAAATTCAGTGGTCATCGTGAGAAATTCAGCTTTTTGGAGTTTTTGATTTTCAACGATTCTTTTCCATAGCGAGAGAAAAAAATCGACAGGTTCCTGCCATGCTTCCAGCCTTGGATCAGGAATTTGCGGTCCCTGCGTATATCCAACCCTCGCATGGACATGTTTAGTCCGCAGAATGGCCTCGTCTACAATCTCAGTGGTGTTCTCCAGATAGCTCTCTGTCACACAGGTCCAGTGTGAGAAATCGGCAGTAATTTTCATCTGCGGTCTTTGCTTAAACAGTTCCCATGCATTGTAAGGACTAAATCCGATCCTGCCGCGGTGGGTCTCATGAGCAATGGTAATCTTATTTCTTATTGAAAATTCCTCTGCGGCATCAATTACCCGCAGCTGATCTGAGAGCTGAAAATAATCCCGACCTGAATGTGAATTGATTAAAAGTGGATTGCATTCGAGTGAAAGGTTTAGGTAATATTCCATTGACCTGCAAAATTCTGTAATATTCTTTCCCTTTGCCTGGTGCTGATGACACACGATTTTCAGTTCATATTCCTCCAATAATTGAATAAACCTCTTTCGTTCAGTCGGATCTTCGGGGAGCCAGGTATCAATTCCGTCATACCCTGCCTCCTTAACTTTGATAAGGAAATCCTCTATGGGAAGATGCTCCATTCCCCATTTCGGAGCTAGAATCAGCAGATTCATAAGTTTTCGGCTTTAGAACTTGAATAAATTAATGGAGTTTGTAACTCATCTTTAAGCAGGTCGCCAATTTTAAGTTTGGAGACCTGTTCGTCCGTAAGTATATTTTTTATGCCGTTAAAGGTTGCCCCGTCGGGCATATAGGCGCAGGTCATCGCTCTTCGGAATCCGCTGGTCATGTTTGCACCGGCCCCATGAATAGTCAGACCGTTGTGAAATGAACAGCTCCCTGCTTTCATGGGTACTGCTATCGATTTGGAATGGATAAATTGAGGGTAGGATTCAAATATGGCATCCATGTTTTTACCAATTCCGGGATTGTCGAATGTCGTTTGATGAAAGGTTCCGGGGATGAAATAGAGGCAGCCGTTTTCAAGTGTGGCATCATCCAGCGCCACCCAGATTGATAATGCGCGCCTGTCACTGAATGACCAGAACGGCGTATCGAGATGCCAGGATGTGGGATTTGCCCATGGCCGTTTTACGAGTGCCTGGTCGTGCCAGATCCGGGTCCCTTCCCATCCGGCAAGGTCGGCAACCATCTTCCCAAGATTTTTATCGAGCATCAGCTGCTTTACTTTATCGTTGGTTTGCCAGAGGTTAAGCATCTGGTCAAATACCTTGGCAAAGTAATCGCTGTCCTTGTTGATCCCGTCGTCTTCCCCAACTTTTATTTCACTACCCGGCATTTTTCTACCGCCCCGTTGTTCAATCGCCTCTGCTACAGCCTCTCTCCATACTGTTAAATCAGCCTCACTAAGGAAATCTTCAATCAGTAGAAAGCCGTTTTCACGGTATGAATCGATTTGTTGTTGGGAAAGTATAGCGTTCATAAAGGTAAGGTCTGATGTTAGTTTGATCGCTGTTAAACCATTCAAAGATATAAAAATGCAATTAATTATCGGGTATAAATAGTCGCCGGGTGACTGTTCAGGACTTGCATAGTCACCCGGTGACTTCAAACCGGGTGACTTCATTAGCGAATAATTATTTTTTTGGAATCCACACCTTCATCTTTCCGATACCCCGGTTATTCCACGAATAATAAGGGATGGCAGAAAAACTTACTTTTCCGTCAATTACTTTGCCCGAAATCGTTTCAATCCCACCCAGCAGATTTGGGTTAAATCCTGCGCTGAACAGATCATTAGGCGAAATACCTATGTTATCAATATTCTCATTGTCAATCGCTTCCAGGCAATAAACAATTGGGCCCCGTTCTATGGCAACTTTGCCCAGATCATCTTTTACCGATTTGTTGGCCACTACCTGGCGGATCTGCATTGGTAATGTCAGGTTCACTACATCTCCTTGTTTCCACTCGCGGTCCATAACAGCATAACCTTTGTCAGACTTGAAAGCGATCTTTTTACCATTTAAGAGAATAGCAGAGGAATCCTTTTCCGGTAACGTATATGTATACAAATCTCCGGGAACCGGCTGGTTTTTCGCCCATCCCGGTATTCTCAGGCAGAGTGAAAATCTCCCCGCTTTTTCGGGAGACACTGCGATCTTTACGTTTCCATCCCACGGATATTGACTCTCCTGGGTTATTGTAACAGGAGCCTTGCCATTCAAATTAATTTGGGATGAACTGCTAACATAAAGGTTCACATAGATTTTGTTCTCCCCTTGAGCGTAGATATATCCCGGAACTGAGGGGAGAAAACGGCACATATTCGTGGGGCAGCAGGAACAACCAAACCAGGGCTGACGATCGAGCTTTTCTCCGCTGTTGAATTTATAGTGAAGGTCACACTCGAGCGGATTGGGGTAGAAGAAGGTTTTACCGTCCAGACCGATTCCTGAGATCACCCCATTGTAGAGGCTTCTTTCCAATACATCGAAGTATTTTGAGTCACCATGGAGCAAAAACATGCGATAGTTCCAGTAGACATTGGCGATAGCTGCACAGGTTTCGTTGTAGGCCGTAAGGTTTGGCAGCTCATAATTGTCGCCAAAAGCCTCACCCTCATGACGAGCACCGATTCCTCCTGTGATATAGAATTTTTTTGTTGCCATATTTTCCCAGATCTTATCGATAGCAGATATGTATGCAGCATTTCCGGTCAAAGCGGCAACATCGGCTACTCCGGAATATAAGTAGCCTGCCCGTACGGCATGACCTATTGCCTCATCCTGCTCGATCAGAGGTTTGTGATCCTGTGAATAAGCCTTCCTGGGGTCATTTTCCTTGCCGCGACTATCAATAAAGTATTTCGCCAGATCGAGGTATTTTTGCTCTTTGGTGATTCGGTATAGTTTCACAAGGCCCATCTCTACAATCTCGTGGCCGGGTGCATCACGGCGTTTCCCTACCGTAAATACCAGGTTGAGCAGGTCCGCATTTTTGAGGGCGATATTCAGGAAATTTCGTTTTCCGGTTGACTGAAAATGGGCAGAAGCTGCCTCGAAAAGATGCCCCGAATTATAGAGTTCATGACTGAGTACCGATTCATTCACCCACCGTTCGTTGCCTGACCAGGGGTGCGGATGTTTGGGGTCAATGGTCCGTGCAGTATATAAATAACCGTCAGCCTCCTGTGCCTTTCCAATAATTGTAATGAGGCTGTCGACATACCGGTCGAGCTTTGGATCGGGATGAACGCTCAT
>CAIXCY010000175.1 GCA_903918045.1 uncultured Bacteroidia bacterium | reverse complement strand
TCGTATAAAGAGATTGCATTCAAAATGGATATTGCCGAAAAAACAGTCGAAAATCAGATGTCGATAGCCTTAAAGAAACTCAAAGAACAACTTGCCCCTTATTATGAACAGATTTTTGTACTTCTACTGTTCAGTTTAATAGAAAAATAGTCCGATCCTTCTCTTTTCATCCATTTTGAATTTATTTTTTCGTTTCTCTTTGGGGGTAATGGGTCTTTAGTGTGCCTTATCTGTAAACAGTATTTACCGATATGGCTGAAATATTTTATCAATCGCTTATTGTTCGGGAGCTAAAAGGAGATGCTTCACCCGAAGATTCTCAAATGATCAGTCAATGGATTGCTGAAAGTCCTGATAATCAAAAATTATACAACCAGATTTGGTCTGCTTTTGCATTAGCCTCTCCGGACCTTGATCCCATTACCACAGATCGGGAGTTGGCATGGACAAAAATCAGGAATACCATTTCAATTCCACATAAAAAGATCCGGTTAATTGTGAAGTTCTCGCAGATCGCTGCAGCAGCTTTAATTTTTTTTCTGGTTGGAATGGGTTTTCAATACCTCCTTTCAGATAAGGTTTCTGGTGAGTTTTTAAACCAGTATACCACTTTTATAGTGCCTGAGGGGCAGAAATCGATGGTTGTTTTACCAGATGGTTCAAGTGTATGGCTCAATTCGGGTTCAATACTTAAATACAAAAGAGATTTTAATGCTGTAATACGCGAAGTTGAATTGGAGGGTGAGGCATTTTTTGAGGTAAAAAAGGATAAATCCAGAATGTTCAAGGTTAATGCCGGTGAAATAAATGTAGAGGTTTATGGTACCGCTTTTAATGTAAAGAATTACAAAGAGGAGAAGAAATTCGAGGTTACTGTAGAAAGTGGCAATGTTGGAGTGCTAAAAGGGGGAACTCAACTTGCAAAACTTACAAAAGGGAATCAGGCTACTATTCATGAAGGGAATAGTGAAGTACATTTAACCGATGCAAGAGTTGATGTCGTTACTGCCTGGAGAAATAATGAACTGATCTTCGATGGGACCCCTTTTGAGGAGGGGATCAGGTATCTTGAGCGATGGTATGGTGTGAAGATAACCATTGAGGAGAAAGTAAAAATGAAACACAATTATACATTCAAAATAAAAACAGAATCCCTTCGGGAGTTATTAAAATTACTACAGGTAATTACTCCACTTACCTACAAAATTGATGGTAAAAATGTAACCATCAGATATGCTGACTAACAACTAAAATACTTAAACTGTGATGCCTATGAAATAACGACTGCCAGGACTAAAAAAAATACAGGTCTGCCAATGTGGCAAACCTGTACAGCAAAAATGTATATAATATTAATAATCAGCATCCTATAATGTATTTATTGGCGTTTATACATTAAACAAGGATGCTATAAAATCGTTATAAAATTATGAAAAAAATCGATCATTGTGTGGGAAGCGATTTTATAAAGCTCCCTATTATGAAAATCCTACTGACTATGAAACTAATCATTGTATTGATTTGCTTTACAGGCCTTTTGAGTAGTATGGGAACGACCTATGCCCAGAAAACAAAAATGTCGATCAACCTGAACGATGTCGCAGTAAAGGAGGTTCTTCAGCAAATAGAGAATAAAACGGAATTCTCTTTTATGTACGATAACAATAAGATTGATGTGACCCGAAAAGTTGACGTTAAGGCCGATGAAAAAACGGTTGAGGTGATTTTAGCTCAATTGTTTTCGAACGAGAATGTGATCTATGAAATTATTGACCGTCATATTGTGTTAATGCCATACGAATTACCTTCTCAATCCGGTCAAAGTGGAAGGAAGGTTAGTGGCAGGGTGACTGACCAGAGTGGGACAACGCTTCCAGGTGTTTCAGTTATTGTTAAGGGGACTACAACCGGTATAATTACAGATGCGAACGGCAGTTTTTCACTGTCAGGTATTTCTGAAAGCGCAACATTGCAATTTTCATTTATCGGATTGAAAACACAGGAGGTAACTCCGGGTACCAAAACCAATCTGGAGATTGTAATGGAAATGGAAACGGTTGCAATTTCGGACGTTGTTGTTACAGCACTTGGAATTAAGCGGGAGAAAAAATCGCTGGGCTACTCAGTTGGTGAAGTGAAAGGTGAGCTCCTGAACGAAATTCCACAGAATAATGTGTTAAATGCACTACAGGGGAAAGTAGCCGGAGTAAGGATTTCGCAAATGAATGGTACTGCAGGTGCTTCTGTGAATATAATCATACGGGGGGCCAAGTCATTAAGTAATGACAATCAGCCACTTTTTGTTGTTGATGGGGTTCCGGTAGCTAATGCTTCGGTAAACCTTTACAATGGAGCTGATATGGGGAATGCAATATCAGACATCAATCCGGATGATATTGAGAGTGTATCCGTTTTAAAAGGGGCAAGTGCAGCCGCACTTTATGGATCACGTGCCGGCAACGGAGTGATATTAATTACAACGCGGTCAGCGGCAAAGGGTAAAAAAGGGGTAGGTGTATCTGTTAACTCCTCGATGGTTTTTGATGTCCTTACGGATATATATCCTTATCAAACCAGATTTGGAAGTGGTAAAGCGGGAGCACATGTGCTTGAAGAGGCTGAAAATGAGTCATGGGGCGCTCAGCTGGATAAGGGAGAACTCTGGTCACAGTGGAATAGTAACGGGGTAAAAGTTCCGCTTGTTTCCTATCCGAACCGGATAAAGGATTTCATGAGAACCGGATATACCGCTACCAACAATGTGTCGGTTGATGGCACAAATAAGAACGGTTATTTCAGGTTATCGATGGGAGATATGAGAAATGTCGGAATGATTCCCAATACCAATTTAACCCGGAGTACCATAAACCTGAACACGCAATATAAGCTTACCGACAAGCTTTCTGTTACGGCTAATATTAACTGGAATGAATCGGGTTCAGATAATCGCACCAACGTCACGGGTGATGACCGGAATGATATTGTCAGGAGTCTTTACGAAAAGGGTTCACAGATAAATATCCTGGATCTTAAAAATTACTGGAAACCAGGGATGGAAGGGATACAGCAACTAGTAAATGCCTCGAAGCAGAATAATGCGTGGTTTGTCGCAAAAGAGAATACGAATTCATTCAAAAGAGACAGGCTGATAAGCAAAGTTCAGATGGATTGGCAAATAACCAAAGAGCTGAACCTGATGGGTCGCTTTTCGAGAGATGCATACTCGGAGAACAGACAAGGCAAAAGAGCATTTAGTACAACTACTAATCTTACAGGTTATTACAATATATTTGACTTTTACAACAAGGAGACTAACCTGGAATTAAACCTCTCTTATAAAAAGAAAATCAATGAAGAGTGGAGTGTTAATGCCTTTGTTGCTGCGAACCGAAGATATGCCTATGGCAGGGGAATAAGCAATACGGCAAGTTCACTTGTAATTCCCGGACTTTATACGATCTCAAATGGTGCGCCTGGTACAGTAACCTATAGCAGTTCGTGGTCTCAGAAGTCGGTTAACAGTGTATATGGAATGGCATCTATCGATTATAAGGGGATGGGCTATCTCGATTTGACCGGACGTAATGATTGGTCAAGTACATTACCTGCTGCGAACCGTTCCTATTTTTATCCCTCCGCCTCGCTGAGTTTGATTTTTTCAGAGATGTTTACAATGCCTGAATGGATCACTTTTTCGAAATTGAGGGCAGGTATTGCACAAGTTGGGAATGACACAAATCCGTATGCATTGAATCCTTCATTTTCAATCGGGCAGGACTGGGGCGCTGCCAAGGTGATGTATATGGGTGGAAATCTAACCAATAACACACTGAAACCTGAACGTCAAACATCCAATGAAATTGGGATTGACATGAAATTTTTGAAAAACAGGCTGGGACTTGAAGCGACTTACTATGTTGTACAGAATAAAAATCAGATTTTAAATATTTCGTTGCCTATTGAATCGGGAGCGGGATCTAAGTCGATCAATGCAGGAAATATTGAAGCCAGGGGTTGGGAAATCAATTTAACTTCAACTCCGGTTATTGCGGGAGATTTTAAATGGGATATGAACTTTAGTTTTACCAAAAACAAAACCTATTTAAAAGCACTCGCTGAGGGGCTGTCCAATATTGACTTCTACTCTATTGAAGGGGGAAATGGTGTGATTCGCACAAAGGTTGGTGAATTGATGGGGGATATCTGGGAAAAACCGATTCTAAAGGTTGCAGACGCGGCTTCGCCATATTACAATTATCCAATTCTTGCATCTTCGGGGAAATACCAGATGGATCAGGATCCAAAACATATGGTTAAAATTGGAAACTCCAATCAGGATTTTGTACTTGGAATACAGCCAAACTTCTCCTATAAATCCTTTTCACTTTATGCCAATATCGAATGGAACCAGGGGGGTAAATTTTATTCCAATTCGTGGATGTTTATGCAAAACAACGGGGTGAACGAACTCTCATTCAGCGGTGCGCCTTATGATAAAGGCAGCGATATAACTACTCAGATAAAAGGTAATCCCGATGCTTTCTTTGGCAATTGGGTAGGTGGCAGGCTCCCTGAACTGGGTGGATTTGCCTGGCCAACCCCTAACCCTTCGACACGTTACGCCGATGCCAGTTTCAATCCGGGTGTCCGCGAAGTGACAACAGGCGGTGTAAAATCGTATGTCGAGAATCTGGGAGCCCCTGCTACCACAGTCTGGCTCGATCCGTTTAATGCCAATCAGGCATCCAACAGAGCCATTGTTGACAGGGCAATCTATAGCTCTACCTATGTTAAACTGAGAGAGGTTGCCTTAACCTATCGTTTTCCAAAGAAATGGCTTGAGAAAGTCAGTATTCAGCACGCCTCGGTTGCACTTGTGGCTTCAAACATCTTCGAATGGACCCAGGCTGGAATTCATATCGATCCTGAAAGAGCTTACCGAAATACCGGTAGTAACTGGATTCAGGGTGCAGAGTATTACAATATGATGCCATGGACCGGTTCAATGGGATTTAAGTTAAACTTTGATTTTTAAAAAGGAGATAAACGATGAAAACGATAAAAATAATTATAGCCCTGATTTTTCTGTTTCAGGCCACATCATGCCTTGATCTTAATGAGTTAAATAAGGATCCGAATAATCCTGTCAGTGTATCCTCAAATTACATCCTGACTTATGTTCTGACAAATACTGCAAAGACCTATAAATCAATTGGTGACCACAAGACAGGGGTATCCGGAGCTTTGCAATACGTTCAGATGGGGACAAACGATGGAATGCCGGAGGTAAACCAATACTTGTGGGCAAACGGTTCCTGGGCAGGTTATTATGATCTTTTAAGAAATATAAAGATCATCAACGAGAAATCGATTCTTGAAAACAATAAACTTTTTGAGGCAATTTCGCTGACGCTTAGGGCTTTTGTTTTCGGCACGCTAACCGATCTCTTTGGTGATATCCCTTATTCTGAAAGTTTGCAGGCTTCGGACGGGCTCTATTTTTCGAAATACGATGATCAGAAAAATATCTATAAAGGGATACTTACCGATCTTAAAAATGCAGAAGCTATCTTAGGTGATCCGGGAATCTCAGCTTACAAGATCTCTCCAGGGGCTGATGTGATGTATGGCGGAGATGCTGCCAAATGGAGAAAGTTCACCAATTCTCTCCGGTTAAGGTACAGTATGCGGTTGATCAACAAGAAAGCTGATATGAGCTCACTTGGGATAGATATCGCTGCCGAATTTAATGCTGCCTCCTCTCTTGCATTTGCGGCTTCATCCGATGAGGCGGTGGTTAATTATATTGGCACAACTGCCAATAATTCTGCAAAAGGTGGAATTCTGAACACATCGAATCCGGAGTTTCAAACCAAACCATGCAAAACAATGGTTGACCTTCTGAAGTCTTTAAGAGATCCAAGGCTTCATCGCTGGGTCATTCCGGTACAAACAAAATGGGACCTGAATGCAGTGGCTTCATCGACTGTCACAATAAAAAACTGGTTTGGCGAGTCCTTTTCAGTAACAATTATGCCAACTACCAATACAGCGCTTGACACATCGTTCTATGTTGGACTTCCTCCAAATATTTCGCTCTTCGATGCGATGTCATACAATAAAGGAGCAGGACCTTCATTTTCCAAACCGGAGCAAAGCCCTTATATCTCTTATCTTCATTCCCGGTTCAGGGCGAATATCGATCCTTATATCAAAATGGATCTGATGATGTATAGCGAAGTGGAGTTTTTACTGGCAGAGGCTGCTCAGCGTGGAGGTTTTAACGTTTCGGACCCCGAAGCACATTACAAAAACGGGATTAAAGCTTCGATGGCCAGATGGGGTATATCGGATGGGGCTAATGGTTTTAATTTCACCAACTACTACAGCAATCAGAAGGTGGATTATACCAGCGCTTCAAACGGTTTACAACGGATAATGGAGCAGAAATGGGTATCCCAATGGTTTAATGCAGAGTCTTGGTTTGATTATCGCCGGACAGGTTTACCTGCATTGGCAGTTGGTCCTGTAACACAATATGGTGCAGCGCTTCCCTTGCGTTTTATGTACCCTGTTCCGAGCCAGGATCCCAAATACCTTGTGAATTACAACGAGGCGGTTACCAGGCTTGAAACCACAAGTTATGTTTCGTCTGGCCAGAGTAAAGACCATATCTATTCGAAAATGTGGTTATTGCAAGGTACAGGGTTTCCGTTTTAATTATAAAAACTCTATTAACCAAGCAAATGATTTTTGAGTACTTTCTGTTTCATAGTTGATTAATGTTAAGCTGCCTCCGAAAGGGGGCAGCTTTTTTTAGTTTATTCCACTTCACCCAATAAAATACCCGAAACATTCCAGGAACTGAAACTCCCCCCTTCAGTTTTCCCCATCGGTATAGCGACCGAGAATCTGTGTTTTCCGGGTGTAAGGATGTTTATTGGAAAATAGTAAGGATTTGTAGCAGTTCCGGGACACCATCCTGAACGGCTTCCATCACTTGAAGTTATCCCATTCCAGAAATTACCCGAGGCGGGATTGTATTTTCGATAAGTGGCGCAGTCGCATCGCCATGGGGTGTACTGAAATAAAACCTTTCCGTCAAGAAGGATGGTGTTCACCCTTTGATTATACTCATCGCCCCCATCCCAGCCACCGTGTCCGGTGGTGATGTAACGGATGCGGATATTTTTTATTCCGGATGGAACAGTCACCACTGCGGTTAATGAATCGGAATCGAACATCGTACCGTATTCCTGTCCGGCCATTTCCATCACATTGAGGGTATTGAAGAGAGGCATGCTCCATATTTTTTTTTCGGGTTTTGACGAAATTTCCCGGCTTCCGGGATAATATTTTAAACTCAGGCTGGCCCGATGACCCCCTTTGTCGTAATTGCCGATGAAAATACCGATCCATTGTTCTCCCTGAAGTAATGGAAGAAGTTCCGTGACCTCCTGTTTGTAGTAGGTTGAGTCTTCCCATTGCTGGCCATAGACGGTAACTTTGTCGTTGAAATGACCAATTCCGAAAGGGGTAAAAAATCGCATAATTTCAACAATGGGGGAATAATGTTCTGAAGCAGAAACTCCCTGGTACATTTTTCCGTTTTTTCCCTGAAACGCTGGGAGGAGATTTACCCCTTTTTTAAGCCCTTCAAGGAACGATTTCTCTTTATCCATTGGGATTAAAAACACTGATCCTGTCCGGTCGTAGGCATCACCATTCGAATGCTGGTAAAGTTCTGCATAGATCTGGGTATCTTCAGGAACTACAGGTAATTTCACCCTCTTAAGGAGAACGGTTCCTGAGGCATATTTAAACGTTTTTTGGGTGGAGCTATCCGCAGGATTGGCAATTGAATTCCCGAAACTGATTTGCTCATTTACAAAAATTGGTACCGTTGTGATCAGATTTTGGGTGATGCGATACTTATATAATGGTAAGTCAAGGGTTTCGCCAATCTGTACCGGGAGAACGTTCTCGGGATTCTTTTCCTTTAAAACTTTTATTTCGGTTGCAACCAGTTCGTAGTTACCGTTTCGGACAATTTTGAGCACCAATCCATCGGGTATTCCATAGCCCATCGAGGGGGTCCCTTTTACACCGGATTCTGTAGTATACCAGATTTCGATCGAATTTGAGCGGAGTGATGTTTTTGCTTTTTTGCAGACATAGCCCAGGATATTTATTGTTTCACTGGTCTCGGTCAACTCCGGATAATAGGAGAAGGGTTGGGAGTTATTGATTGTTATTCCATTTTTAAATTGGGCAACCTGGAATGTCTTTTTGTTTATGTAATCGATATAGCTGCTTTCCAAAGCAATAGAGGGGAGTAGTTTTACGGTATCTTTGGCCTGCTCCGATTTTGAAGCTACAGAGGTACAAATCACGATGCTTTTGGTCCCTTCATGATTTGGTTTTCCGTTCACGATGGTTTGGTAGGTAACGCGGAGAGCGGGGGATTTTTTTTTTGGAGCAGTGAAACCGGTAACAGTAAATACGATAAACAGGATTACAACAAGAAATATTTTCATAATATATTTTCGGAAATTGGTGTATAAGACTAATAAACAATAGGATATAATTCAAAAAAAGAGGCCGCCTTTTCAGACAGCCCCTCTTGATTTTATCAAATTTTCAAATAGGTTTAATTCCTGGCCTATTTGTGTTCAATGATATTTTTACTGTCCGGCACCATAATCGGGGGCTGTTTTATCCCACCATACTCTTTCAGCATTAAGTATGTCGCCTGTATTATTATCAGGTGTAAATCCTTCAGCTGTAATTGCGGTTTGCCAATTTGCCTTGTTATTATCAATTGTTGGAGTATTAACAGGGAATCTGCGAGGAAGCTTTAATTCAGTCCCGGAAACTGTATAAGGTTCCCAAGGCCAGATTGTACTCCCTTTTTTAGGAAAGCCTGTTCTGCGTACTACAGAAACACATTGATATGGATTATCAAAAAGGTTTACAAGTTCCTGAAGGATAATTTTCTCAATATTTTTTGGGTCACCGGAAATGTATTTCACATTATCTTTTGCCAAAAGAGACTCAACTTCACCTGTTACTAAACCACGTGTGTTATAATCAGGAATCTGTGCTTTTGCTGCGCGGTTATTGTAATTTTGTAAAGAAAGATTTACCCCTTTTTCATACCAATCCTTGGCTGTTCCGATCCCTGTAATATAGCCTTTTTCGATGAATTCAGCCATATAGAGGCATATTTCAGGAGCCCCAACTACATAATTGAGATACTCGCCATTTCGGCCATTTTGTTTTGGCTTAATGTAATTGTACTCTACGAAGGGAAGTCTCTGATAGGTAGCACCTGTTGCATCAATTAAAGTTGCGCCGAAATAGTCCTTGACTCCAGCACTGTCAGGGGCGACCGGAGCGCCAACCAAACGGTCCCAGGGCTCATTTACCGGTTTAGTGGCAAACTTTGGAACAGAGATACCAGGGGTTGCCTGTAAGGCTGTTATGGCAGCATCGTTAAGTGAGTTTGTTCTGAAACAGATTCTCAGACGGGGATCATTAACGGTACGCATAAACTTGCTATACTTATTTGAAGGTGCATAATTTTCAATCCAGAGGCTATTTCCGCCGCCAGGACCTGCTTCATTTGCGCCTGGTGCCCAAACTGCCTGTTGGTTCAACTCGGTGATCAATAAGGTCTGTCCACTTTTATCCTTTTGATTAACAATTGAAGTAAGTAAGGTTCTCATTTTTGCATTGTCGGCTTTCTCAAGACGCGCTGCAATCCGAAGTTTCAGACAATTGGCATAACGTGCCCATAATTCCCAGTCACTTTTAAACATATAATCCTGATTTCCGATCTGGACTTGTTTAGAATCTGCAGTTGTTAAGGCAGTTATTGCTGCATCGAGTTCCTTGATCCAGATATCGTAAAGCTCCTGCTGAGTATCATATTTAGGCTTCATATTGCCACCATACCTTGCATCAACTGCTTCGGAATAGACCATACTCCCTTCCCAGTCAGAGGCTCTCATTGCGATATCAATAACGGGAATAAAGGTAACTGCGTTGAATGCCTGATATACCGCTTTTTGATCGGCTGGCATTTTTTCGATGCGATTCCTGATTTCCTTCATATCAATTAGCATACCATAAGGTGAAACACCTCCCAATGCTGCGACATTATTAAAGTCAGAATTTGTTCCGCCGCGTGCTACCGTCATTTGTGCATATCGCCAGTAGTAAACGCTGTTATTGTAGAACCAGTCTAGATATCCATCGCCCAAGCCGTTCAAGGCATTGGTAAAAAGATAGGTAATATCGGGATCGGTAACCTCTCCCGGATCTTTGTTTATTGCTGCGAACCGATCAGTACAGTTAACCAATACCATGGTTAAGAGCAATACCGATAACATCTTATATATTCTTTGTTTCATAATTTGTAATTTTAAGTATTTACAATTCAACACACTTATTAGAATGATAAATTGAAGGCAAGACCCAATGTCCTTGTGTAAGGAGATTGTTGCCATTCGTGAGCCGAACCAGATTCGTTACTTCTGACACTGAATGGATTCAGGTTATCTTTCAAAGATTTGTAAACAAATCCAAGGTCACGACCGAAGAATGAAACATCAGCAGCAGATAATCCCACTTTTTTACAGACATTTGAAGGGATGCGATAGCTTATTGTAAATTGTCTGAATCCGATGTATGAATTTTCCTGAACTACGGCGTCATCAATTACGCCACCGCCCCATGAATTATTTTTCCAATGCCACCATGCACCATGCACAGGATCAACTAATCCTTGTTTATAGGCATCTTTGTAGGTCATTCCACCAACATTGTTACTTACCTCTGCACCGGCTGAATTTTTCATTTTAACGGTTGTTCCGGCAGCAAAAACTCCATCAGGAATATAACCATCATCATAAGAGTTTCCGGTCCAGGCACTTGACCACTCAAATCCGCCATGTTCCTTATCCCGGTTTGCGAGTGTTGAGGCCAATAAGCCATAAGCAGTACCATAACGTCCTGAATAGGTAGAAATATCACCCCCAATTTTCATGTCAAATAATGCCTCAACATGGAAATTTTTAAAGTCGAATCCAGTGGTAACACTTCCGATAAAATCAGGATTCATATTTCCGACCACTTGTTTCTCGTAACTTCTTGTATAATAACCTCCTCTTTGACCAGCATTCCAGGTAAGCTGTTTCTGACCATTAAGCGGATCATTTGGATTTGCTGCGTTTTTGTAGAGTTTAGGGTTTGAATCTGACATCAGCACTCCCCATGGGCCGCCAACTTTTGCAACGGTTCCAACGCGGGTATTTCCATAATTCCAGCTTCCGTAAAGATCATATTCTGCAATGCCTGGATATAAATCGACAATTGTATTGCGGTTACGGGCGTAATTCAGATTTACAAACCAGCTAAAATCTTTCGTCTTAATTGGAGTTGTTTTTAATGCAATCTCAATACCCTGGTTTTGAATATTACCTGCATTGATTAACTGACTTGAAACGCCGGTGTAACCGTTTTCAGGAATTGCAAGAATCTGGTTATAGGTGTTCTCCTTGTAATAGGAAAAATCGATTCCAATGCGGTTTTTCAACAACCTGGTCTCAAAACCCATTTCGATTGATTTCTTATTTTCAGGTTTGATACCCAGATTAGGCATCTGGCTATTAATGAAACTGTAGGTAGGCAAATCGCCATTGTAGCTCTGAACTGTTCCTGTTCTGCCAAAACCCGGGTTGATAGAGTATGGAGAGTAGTCATTTCCGACCTGAGCCACTGAGAATCTAAGTTTGCCGTAATCGATTACTTCGGGTAATTTGAAAGTTTCATTAACTAACCAGGATAAACTGGCGGAAGGATAAAAATAACTCATTGAGCCCGATCCGTCAGCATAGGCAAGTGTGGATGACCAGTCATTACGACCTGAGATACTTAAGAACAGTTGGTTTTTCCAGGAAATATCGGAGAAAAACATCAGGGATTCAAGGATCTTGGTTCCGTCGATACCAGCCTGCTGGCCAGGTTGCGACTTACTGTTTGAGAGTGAATACTGACCAGGAACAATCAAACCACCATTTGTCCATGCACCCGAATAGCTATTTCCTGATTCCCAATGCTCAGCTACAACAGATAGCGAAGCGTCAAGATCGTGTTTGAAGGCTTTATGGAAATTCAACCATAGCTTTCCGTCGTATTGTTCTTTTCTTGAATGGTTAAGACTGTAGCTGCCACCTTCATTACGATAACCCTGACCAAGAATTTTATCTTCAGATTTTATGTAATAATTATTCAAAGATCCATCTGCAACAACGTTAAACCAATCGTTAATTGTGAAGGTCATTTTACCTGTAAGACGAAGCGATTCTTCGATCCGTTTGCTGCTATTCTGGTAAAGATTGAACCAAACACCAGCATCGGGAATACTTGCTCCCGGGTCTATTGTTCCATCCGGATGGGTCTGTGGGATCCCTCCATGAGGAGCTCTGTAGCGGGTTCTCCAATAAGAGGTATTATAATTTCTTGCCCAGTTTCCAGTAATGAAATTCTGCATCATTGTTCCTGCAGGATTTTCCGGGGTTGAGTTATTATAACTTGTAGTAAATTCAGTAGAAATGTATTTGTTGAATTTCCGTGTAACCTTTGTAAAAAGAGATTCACGCGTAAAAATATTACGGGGTAATGTACCTGTCTCACCGAAATGGGACAAAGAGACCAGAAAGGTTGAATTGTCTCCGCCACCCTCAAGAGTCACATTGGTATTTGTCTGATAACCTTGTTGAAATGCATCAATAGCATTATTGGGTTGTGCATCGTAATTTACCCAGTTATTTTCATAGTCACGAATCTTCGATCCGTCCATTTTATGTCCGAAACTCATTGGAACCCACCAGTCACCGGAAATACCTTCGATATAAGGCTCTCCCTGAGCATTCATTAAAAACGATTTTTGAGGGGCGTACATGTCGGGGTAACGGGTGTCATATCCCGGAGGCGCACCTTCGCCGTATACATTTTGGAATGAAGGGCCTGCATAAACTGTTTTGATATTTGATCTCTGAGAAATTTTAACCCCAAGGTCCTTGCGTGATTTTCCTTTTTTTGTTGCAATTACGATAACGCCATTTAACGCACGTGATCCGTAAAGCGCTGTGGCCGCTGCTCCCTTCAAAACAGATACCGATTCAAATTCATCAGCATTCAGGTTTTTAAGATCATTACCCCAGTCAACTCCGCCCCATTCGCTACCTCCTGAGGTTGAATTGTCGATAATTACTCCATCAACAACAAATATTGGCATGTTGTTCCCTTTGAGTGTCGAATTACCACGAATTGTTATTTTCGAACCTGCAAAAATACCGCCTTCACTTGGAGCAATGTCAACTCCCGGAGCAAGCCCCTGAAGTGCATTTACCGGACTGATAGTCGTTGAAGCGGCTATTTTATCACCTGCAACCTGTGTGACAGCATATCCTAATTTTTTGGACTCCTTGCTAATTCCCAAAGCTGTAACAACGACTTCATTGAGTCCAATGTTTTCAGCCACCATTTTGACATCAATAGTCATCCGGCCGTTAACAACCTGTTCAACGGGCTTCATTCCGATAAAGGAAAATACAACAATAGATTTATCTGAAGCAACCTTAATGAAATACTTTCCGTCTGTACTGGTAATGGTACCATTGGTTGTCCCTTTTTCGGATACCGTAACACCGGGTATCCCAGTCCCTTCATTATCAGTAACCCTGCCAGTTACTGCATGCTGCGCAATTGCACTGCCTAACAGTGCAATGCACATTACAGTCAATAATAAGATCCTACGCATAAGTTTTAATTTTAGTTTTAATTTTAATTGAAAATTTGCTCCGCGGTAAAATGCGGAATAATTATGTACCTCCGGTTTAAAAAGTACGGTCTCCTGTCTTGCTTCAAAACGGGAGAGTTTCAATGGTCTTTATCCACTTTTCATTACTTTCATATTTTTGATTTAGGGGTTAATTTTCTCCTTTCTTAGTTATCTGATTTATTCAAAATCCAGCTCTTCAAAAACTTTCTGGAAGATCATCTCGGAAGTTCCGAGCATGGCTGATTGATCCCCCAGATCCGAAATAAGTATCGTTGTACTTTCTGAAATCTTCTCGAGGCAAAGGCGGTTTAGCGCTTGCTGAATTGGTGATAAAACATACTTTTTGGCTTTAGACAATGGTCCGCTAAGTACGATTACCTCCGGATTGAGCAACTGAATAATGTATGCGAGCCCTTTGCCCATTGCAGTTCCAATCTCATTTAAGATGGAAATGCAAAATTCATCTCCCTGCCGTGCCGAGTTTATCACATCCTCCGGAGTTACTTTCTCGGGATGTTCTTTAATCTGGTTGATAAGGGGTGAAACTACTTCCGTGGCTACACCCTGTTTTATCCTGCTTAGTATTGTATTTGAAGAAGCGATGGTTTCAAGACAACCCCGTTTCCCGCAAATACACAACTCTCCGTTTTCCACTATCGGTATATGGGAGAACTCGCCGGCAAAACCATTTTTACCACTGCACAGCTTTCCATTTACAAAAATCCCCAATCCAAGTCCCCAGCTCCAATGGATAATGATCGCATCCTTAAAACCCCTGGCCGCACCAAAATAGTATTCTCCAAAGGCGTGCATTCTTGCATCGTTTTCTATGTATACGCGTTTTGAAAAGCGATGTTTCAGGTCTCGTCCAATATTTTGCCTTTTTTTGTCCTTTATTGTATAATTAATGCCCGTTCCCGAATTGATAAGTCCCGGCATATCCACACCGATGCCATAGAGCTTCTCTGCCGGTATATGATTTTCTTTTAACAGCATATTGGCTGCCTGATATAATTTCTCGACAATATTTGGATCGTCAATATGAGTATCGATTTCTGTTACCGGAGTAACAAACTGATGATACGAATTTAGAATGGCCATGTTAGCTGAGAAGCGTGAAAAATCACAGGAGATCACATAAAAGCGATCTTCGGGCAGCCCATATAACAGGGGTTTACGCCCACCACTCGACTCCCCAACCCCGAAATTCTTCACAAATCCTGTAGCAATCATATCATTAAGCAACATAATACAAGTAGGTAGGCTGATTTTAAGCAACTTACTTAAGTCTGGAGCAGATATGACTCCATTGGTCCGCATCAAATTCAGCATCTTCCGCTTTTGCGAAATCTTATTCATTTCAGTGGAAGAGCCGGTTTTATTCTTTTTAGGTTTAATCTGATCCATTAAAATCCATTTCTCTAAAAGTTTGTTTAGGAATTTAAATATTTAGAGAGCACAAGATTATTAAAAATATTATAAACTATTTATGACTTTTTAACATGTTTTAATTAATATCCTTAAATTTTGGAAGGTATTATAGGTTTACAAACGGCTTTTTCCAATATTATTTAACAAAAGAGACCGCCCCATTTTATTATGGAACGGTCTCTCGAAATTGTAATTAAGTTTAACGAACCCCCCTTAGTAAGGAGATATCAATTAATATATCTGGGGAATTTTAGAATTTCTGTAATTAATTCCCTGCTCCGAAAGCCGGAGAATTCTTGTCAAACCAGATGCGCTCTGTACTAAGTTTTTCTGCGCTTCTGTCATTCGGTGTAAAACCCTCCTCAGTCATGGCAGCATTCCAATTTGCGCGGTTTACTTCACCCGGATCGAGCAGCCAATACCTTCTTGGTATCATGTCGGGCATTGTCTCCCTGGCCAGTATTGTTGAATTAAATTTAGGGAATCCTGTGCGGCGAACCAATGTAAATGCTTCGTTGCCCTGACGATAGAAGTTCAAGAGTTGCTGGATATAGATTTTTTCAAGGTTATTATTTCCATCCAGTTTGACTTTTGGGCTGGTGAGGTAGGTGTCAACCAAAGGATCGATCGATACAACCGAGGCTGATCCTGCTGCAATTGCGATCGTATTCATTGTATTGGCGGATGCACGAACCCCTTTATTATACCAATCGGATGCAGTCCCTTTCGTATCAAATGCAGAGCCATATCCTTTCTGGATAAATTCGGCTATGTTCAGACAAACTTCTGCATAAGAGACTAATACATCAATGTATTGACCGTTGGCTCCATCCAAATGAGGCATAAAGAACCTACGGTTTATCGTTGAGATCAAATTATATTTACTTGATCCGACAGGAACACCGTTCGAAAAGTATTTGTTTTTATCCCCGTTGGCGCCAAAATCGGAAGGGCCACCCTGGAATGCGACCAGCGGATCATCGAGGTTTATCCATGATGGGAGTGTAACGCTGTTTGCTGTCAAAGCTGTCTTAAAATCTCCCACCAGTGAGTTCTTGTCATAGTAAATCGAGATACGGGGGTCGCCTGTTGCTTTCATAAAGTCGACAACATTTTCGGCGGCATAACGCCTGCTGCGATAGTCAATCTCAGTAGGTCCAAACGGGATATAGTTGGTATTACTATAGGTCATCTGATCTGCGATTGAACTGATTGGTCCAACGGCATCTGCCATCACCTCTTTAAATATTTGCGTTGCAGCGGCAGGATCAGGATTCTGATACCTTGCAGCAATCCTCAATTTTAAGGAATTGGCCAGTTTAGCCCATTTGGTCCAATCTCCCTGGTAGAAGATATCGTTATTACCGAATGATTCCTGATTGGCAAGATCCTTTTCCAGAACGGTTATCGAATTACTCAGTTCTTTAATCCAGGTATCGTAAAGTACTTTCTGAGTGTCGTAAACGGGGTTGTATTTTCCCTTATCTCTACCCTGGTTTGCTTCAGTGTACGGTATAGAACCGTTCATATCAGTAACTTTAAGACCCTGGAAAACCTGGATGATATAGGTAGCTGCGTAGATTTTCTGAAAGTTATCCTTATCCGCTTTGTTATCGATAAGACGTCTCATCTCAAATAAGTTGGGGAGGATGGCCGAGTAAAATGCGCCGTAACGATTATTTACGCTTCCCGAGAGCTCATAAGGGTCGGAAGTTAACAATTGACTATATCTGAGTAATTGTTCGAGGTCTTCCCAGATCCATTCGCGGTTTCCCTGCAGATTCTCCAGCGATGTAGTGAAGAGGAACCTCACATCGACATTGCTGATTATGCTTGGATCCACATTGGTGCTTGTAAAGTCCTTCGTACACGAGTTTGAGAACAAGCTGGTCAAGGTGGCCAATATGATATATAAAATGGTTTTTTTCATTTTTAAAGAATTAAATTATTAATTTCTATAACATCTTATTAGAAACTCACCCTTATGGATCCGCCCAGAGAGCGCATCATTGGCAAGAAGCCCAATTCGCCGACAGCAGCTGTAGAGGTTGAATTCAAAGAGGCCGGATTGAAATTGTATGGCAATGAGTTGTAGATATAGAATAAATCTCTTCCGATCAGGCTCACAACGACAGAGCTCATCTTGATTTTTGAACTGATATTCTTTGGAAGAGTGTAAGAAAGCGCTAACTGACGTAAAGAAACCCATGTGCTCTCTTTCACCCAGTAATCGGCAACCCCCGTTGAGGAAGATCCGTAACGATAGTAAAACTGGGGTGCATGCGATGGTTCAACAAGGCCTTGATCGTAAGCTTCCTTAAAAGTCATGCCGCCAACATTTGCGGAGGTATTGTCTGCCTGTGTAATAGTCTGTCCGGCAGCGAATACACCATCCGCAATTAATCCGTCATCATAGGTGATGCCGTCATATTTGCTGGTCCAGGTGATCCCGCCATGGGAAGCATCTCTGCCTTTCAACGTATTTGGTAAAACCCCTGTATGGGTTCCGAAACGGTATGAGGCCAATACCATGTCTCCACCGATTTTGGCGTCAATCAGAACATTCAGGGACCAATTTTTGTATACGAAATCATTCGAGAATCCGCCTCTGAATTTTGCATTGATATCGCCGAGGGTTTTCCAGGTATTACTTCTTTTTGGGAATGCAGTCCGTGCATCACCTCTCCAGTTAAGGACGGCCATTCCGTTCTTCGGGTCGGAACTGCCAGTGCCAACATACCTTTCTGCAGCAATTGTAGAACGGATAACCCCATACGATTTGCCAACAATGGCCCATGCGCTGGTTTCTGCTGCGCCACCTCCCAGGGAATATTCGGTTCTTCCGCCGTAAAGCGAATTAATCATATTTTTATTTTGCGAGAAGGTCAGCCTTGAATTCCATTGGAAATCTTTTGATTTAATTGGTGTACCGTCCAATGTGATCTCAATCCCCTTATTCTGAATATCTCCGGCATTGATTTTAATGCCCGATACACCTGACTCTGATGGCGTTGTGACATCAATAATCTGATTGTACGTGTTATCCTGATATAGTGAAACTTCGAATCCAACCCTGTTTTTCAGGAAGCGCATTTCTGCACCGATCTCCTTGGCAATTTTGCGCTCAGGCTTGATGTTGGGTGTTAACGTGGTACTTGAACTGAATCCTGCAGTAGAAGGACTTCCAACTTCTCCGGTTGCATTTCCTGTGAAATTGTAGCCCGGATTGATCAGGAACGGATCTGTATCCTTACCAAGGGCTGCAATATTTGTCCTCAATTTCCCAAAAGAGATGGCTTCAGGAAGGTTTTTGAAGGTTTCAGTAAAGATCCATGAAAGGGAGGCAGCAGGGTAACTGTAGAAATTGTTTCCTGTTCCGTTTTTATAGGTTAAAGCAGATGACCAGTCGCCGCGCATTGTTGTGGTGAGGAAAAGCTGATTTTTATATTCGAAGTCGGCGCTTGCATATAGGGAGTTGAATTTTTTATTGTAGTTAACTCCTCCCGCTACAGTTGCCGGATTTTTAGAATTTGCAATAAAGAAATTGCCCGGAATTAAGAGCCCTCCATTAGTACTTCCTGAAACATAAGATCGTATAATATTCTGTTTCTCGCCTCCGACAAAACCACTGAATTTTAGGTCATCCATCAGCTTGATGTCATTAAAGGTTAACATCCATTTAAGAAAATTGCTCTCTCTTCGGGACTCGTTTGTCGCATATACACCGCCATCAAATCCAGTCCCTTTGCCTAGTTCCTTATTTTCGTACTTGCCGTAGATATTATTTAAATTCCCTTCTACGATAAGGCTCGCCCATTTAGTCAGTTTTGCTGTTACGGCAAATCTTCCACGGATACTTCTGTCCTGTTGGGTAACTTTATTTTCATAGAGGTTAAACCATAATTCAGGGACAAAGATCTTGTTGGTTTCAGCCGGATTATTTGGATTTGGTGTTCCTCCGAATACGCTTGTATATTTTGAGCGTTGCATCCAGTATTTGGTATCGTAGTTACGAGGGAGAACCCAGGTAAATGCATGGCCGTAGTTATTTCCTGCAAATGAATCATCAGTGGATAAGTTCTGTGGATTGGCATTGTCAGTGGTAGTATAATCAACACTGATATCTGCACTTAGCCACTTTGTTAATTCGTGGGTTGCTCTCAGATTAAATCCGTTCTTCTTTAAACTGTTTTGCGCAACAATCCCTTTCTGATCTTCGTTTGTAAAGGAGAATCTAAAGGTTGTCCGGTCTGTTGCTCCCTGAAAAGCGACATTGGTAGAATTTAACATCCCTTTTTCAAATGCATCGAGGAAGTTATTCGGAACGGCCTTATATTCGGTCCATGTACCATCGTAATTTCGCACTTTCTGGTTTGCGAATTTAGGCCCCCAGTTTTCGAGTTCGCGGCCAATCTGACGGTCGATATAGGGTTCGTGTGTTGAAGGGTCGATCGGGAACACTTTGGTTGTCCATCGTTGCTGAGCGGTATAATTCGGGTCGCGGGTGTCCGTAAAAAAGTCCCCCACAGTACCACCACCATACTCATTCTGAAAATCAGGACCTTTGTAAGGATTGTAGGAGGTGTAGGATTGAGATACATCAACTCCGATTCCACCTGTCTTTTTCCCTTTTTTGGTAGTAATCAGGATAACGCCGTTGATAGCGCGGGAGCCATAAAGCGCTGCTGCAGCTGAACCTTTAAGGACAGAGACGCTTTCAAAATCCTCGCTGTTTAAGTTTTTCAGGTCATTTCCAAAATCGCGTCCGCCTGTAACTGCGTTATTTTCGACAATTACTCCGTCAACCACGAAAATTGGCTGGTTATTGGTTCCCAACGTTGAGTTTCCCCGGATGACGATTCTTGAACTACCAAAAGGTCCTGCGGCACCCTGGTCAATTTGCACCCCGGCGATCTTTCCCTGAAGGGAGTTGACCGGATTGACCTGCTGAGTCATAGCCAGTTCGGCCCCGGCAACCTGTGCAGTTGAGAAACCGAGTTTTTTTGATTCTCTGGTACGCCCCAAAGCGGTAACCACCACCTCGTCCAATCCGATTTCGAGTGAAGCCATTTTCACATCCACAACTGTTCGGCTATTTACAACCTCTTCAACTGGTTTCATTCCGACGAACGAAAATACGAGTGTTGATTTTTCGGAAGTGACCTTTAATGTAAATTTACCATCTATATTGGTTAGGGTTCCCTGGGTAGTCCCTTTTTCGGCAACAGTAACTCCCGGCATCCCTTGTCCATCAGATCCGGAAACAACAGTTCCGGATACCGAATGTTGCGCTATTGCACTTCCTATGAGTGCAAGGCACATAACGGTTAATAATAAAACCTTTCGCATAAGTTTTTTGAATTAATCAAATTTGAAATTCTGAGTTGATAATTTACCACAGAAAACTGATCCGTTAACTTCGCATCTGTGGATTTATACGAAGTTAAGTCTCCGATAATGCTTCAAAATCGGAGGTCATGATCAATTTTAGCCACTTTTAATGTGTTTCATAGTGTTGCATTTGGTTTTAAATTTGGATTCTTTTATGCAAAATTTATTTCGGTAAAGACTTTTTGAAAAATCATTTCGGACGTTCCAATCAGAGCTGACTGATCACCCATATCCGAGATAAGAAGTATAGTGCTTTCTGATATTTTCTCAAGACAAAAGCGGTTTAAAGATTGCTGGATTGGGGATAAAACATATTGCTTGGCTTTCGAAAGTGGTCCGCTAAGGACGATAATTTCGGGATTAAGCAATTGAATGATATAGGAGAGCCCCTTACCCATTGCAGTTCCGATCTCATTCAGAATTGCAATACAAAATTCGTCACCCTGGCGGGCGGCATTAATTACATCTTCCGGAGTAACTCTTTCGGGGTGACCTTCAAAGCGGGTAATCAGCGATGAGATCTCCTTCTCTGCAAAACCCTGCTTTATCCTGCGTATGATTGTGTTGGAGGAGGCAATTGTTTCGAGGCATCCCCGTTTCCCGCAGATACATAATTCGCCGTTTTCTACAATCGGAATATGAGAGAATTCCCCGGCAAAGCCGTTTTTCCCACTGCAAAGCTCTCCATTCACGAAAATTCCAAGCCCCAGACCCCAACTCCAGTGAATTATTATAGCATCTTTATAATCCTTTGCGGATCCAAAATGGAACTCTCCGTAGGCGTGCATTCTGGCATCATTATCGATGTAAACCAGTTTGTTGAATCTTGATTTCAAATCGCGCCCTACGTTTTGCCGTTTTTTATCTTTTATCGTGTAATTAATCCCTGTTTTGGAATTGATCAGCCCCGGCATATCCACACCGATCCCGAAAACCTTTTCATCAGGAATGTGATGATCAGTCATGAGTTGGTGCGCTGCTTCGTAGAGTTTGTCCATCAATTGCGGATCATCAATATGGGTATTGACTTCAATTACAGGGGTAACAAATTTGTGATAGGAATCGAGAATTGCCATATTGGCAGAATAGCGCGAAAAATCACAGGAGATTACATAATAGCCATCTTCGGGTAATCCATAAAGACTTGGCTTTCGGCCACCGCTCGATTCCCCAATCCCGAAATTCTTAACAAAGCCCGCAGCGATCAGGTCATTGAGAAGCAGTATGCAAGTGGGCAAACTAATCTTGAGTACTTCGCTTAAGCCCGGCGCTGAGGTGTAACCACTGGAACGCATTAAACTCAGGATTTTTTTCTTTTGTCTGATTTTATTTGTTTCTGCAGAAGAGACTTTTTTAGCTGGTAATTCACTTGCCTGACCCATGATTCAGATGTTTTTAGTTAAGAAAACTTAATTAAGCACTTCTTAAGTAACCGCTAAGATAATAAAAAGTTTAAGGATCTATTTATATTTTATTAACTTATTTTATAAAATAAAGAAAATAAATTAATATGCAATTTAAAGTGGCATCTTTCGATTTAGGATATTCAGTTCACAACCAATGATATTTGTCATTAAAATGAGGAAGAAGCCAATTTTAAATGGTTTAAAATAGAAGTTAAAAAGTTAGCTTTGTAATGAATTTTCAGGGGGATTGGGGACCTGAAATTTAATTAAGTCCAAGGAATCATTCCAAATTAAGTTTAAACTATAGAAACTATGCAAACGATTTTAGGGGCGGGGGGCTCTATTAGTATTGAACTCGCCAAATCATTAAAAAATTTCACCGAAGAGATTCGGTTGGTGGGTCGTAATCCCGAAAAAGTAAATGAAACGGATCAATTGCTTAAAGCTGATCTTACTAATCGTGAACAGGTATTCAAGGCAATAGATGGTTCAGATATCGTTTACCTGACTGTAGGACTTGAATACAGCATCAAAATTTGGGAAAAATTGTGGCCTACCCTGATGCAGAATGTTATTGATGCCTGCATTTTGTATAAGGCAAAACTTGTTTTCTTTGACAACGTATATGCCATTGGAGGTGATTTTGTGAAACATATCAAGGAGGATTCACCGGTAAGCCCAACCAGTAAGAAGGGGGAGGTCCGAGCGCAGGTCGACCTGATGCTTCTCGATCAGATGAATACAGGAAAGATTCAGGCAATTATAGCCCGTGCACCCGATTTTTATGGCGGAAATATCGATAAGAGTATGCTGATGACTGTAATCTATAAGAATTTCCTTGAAGGGAAAAAAGCGCAATGGCTATTTAATGCAAAAGTCAGACACTCTTATATTTATGTTCCTGATGCAGGGAAGGCGACTGCTTTGCTGGGAAATACACCTGCGGCATATAATCAGATCTGGAACCTTCCCACTGATCGCAGATCACTTACTGCGGAACAGTGGGTCAGCCTTTTTGCGAAGGAGATGGGAAGGAGTGATAATTACACCCTTATTCCGGCATGGATGGTTCGTATTTTAGGGCTTTTTATCCCGTTTATGAAAGAACTCTATGAAATGCGTTATCAGTTTGACCGGGAGTACTTTTTCGACAGCACCAAATTTGAGAATTATTTCAAATACCAGCCTACTTTATATGAAGATGGGGTGAAAGAGATTTTAAAAAAGGCTTAAGTCAAAGAGGATTGAAAAGTAGTGTAGTCAACCGCGCAATTAAAACCGAAAATTCCAGGTAATGGAAGGAATTACCGAGAAGAGGTAAAGTTTTACGGCCTCTGTTTGTGCGATATTATCTTTATTGGTTCGGAACAGGATGGCGTAGGCATTTTTACGTCCGTAGGCATTGAAGACCCCGATATTTAGTTCTGATTTGAATTTTGGTCGTTCCTTCAATAAGATAGTCATCCCCAAATCGAGCCGGTGATAAGCCGGCATCCGGTACCCGTTTCTGCTGGTGTAGTAATTGACAATATTACCATCGATCAGATATTTCCCGCTTGGGAAAGTGACTGCATTTCCAGTATAGTATACCCATGTGGCAGAGAATAAGATTTTCCTGCCAGCATTGAAGTTGGCTACAATGGAGAGATCATGTGTCCGGTCCTGACGCGCGGGGTACCAGATTCCATTGTTAATTTCATCAAATTGTTTCTCAGTGCGGGATAATGTATACGAAATCCACCCGGAAAAAAGACCAATTTCCTTTTTTGCAAAAAATTCCACGCCGTAAGCTCGCCCTTTCCCGTAAACAAGTTCTGCTTCAGCATTTTCATTCAAAAATACGTCCGCATTATTCCTGTAATCAATCTGGTGGGTCATTTGCTTATAAAAACCCTCGATTGAGAAGTTAGTTCCGTTTGATTTCATTGTCCTGAAATACCCTAACGAGAATTGAGAAACCAGCTGGGGTTTGATATTATTTGAGCTTGGAAGCCAATAATCGACAGGTGTTCCTGCCGAGGAGTTCGATAGCAGATGGATATACTGGCTCATCCGGTTGTAGCCTGCTTTTACAGCTGACTGTTCAGCCAGAAACCAGGTTAAATTAATCCGGGGTTCGAAGGTGGCATAGTTGCGATAAAACTTTCCAGTAGAAAAGTTTTCGGATCGGATAATATTCCCATTTGAATCATAGGTAATTTCGGCTCCCGGACCGATTCTTGAAAATGCAGATAGCCTGAAACCGACACCAATTTTAAATTGATCAGATAATCGCTTCTCAGAGTAGAGATATAGTGCATTTTCCCATCCGCTCTTTTCCGGAATATTAAAATTTTTGATGGCGTTTGACTTTGAAACCACTTCCCCTGGCTTGAACTGATGTAGCACCGAATTAAATCCGAAAAGTATATTTTGATGGTTAATCAGGGATAATGCGTAATCCTGTTTGATGGAAAGATCTTTAATCCCTGCCTGCAACGAAAATTGCCCGCTGATATCCCCCTGCGATCTATAATTATAGTCGTTGACTACGATGGTAGTGTTGGCAAAAAGGGTGGGAGAGAACAGATGAGTCCAACGGAGTGAACCTGCTTTATTGCCCCAGTTAAATCCAAAATCTTTCGAAAGGAGGACATCCCGTCCAAAATATCCGGAGAGAAAAAGTTGATTATTGCGGTTTACAATCAGATTTGATTTTATATTAAGGTCATAAAAATATAATTTGTTATCCTTTATGATTTCGTTATTCGAAAGGGGGAGAAAAAGATCGGCATAGGTTCTTCGGCCTGAAATCATAAACGACGATTTCTCCTTAATTATCGGACCCTCGGCCATCATTCGGGAAGAGATGAGTCCAATACCTCCGGAAAAATTGTACTCCTTTCTGTTACCCTCCTTCATCCGAATATCCATTACAGAGGATGCCCGACCTCCATATCTTGCAGGGACATTTCCCTTAAATAATTGAACATCACTTAGCGCATCGGAATTGAATACCGAGAAAAATCCAAGCAGGTGAGAAGGATTAAACAGAGGGGCATCATCCAGTAAAATTAGATTTTGATCAGCGTTTCCGCCACGCACATAAAATCCTGCATTTCCTTCCCCCACAGGGGAAACCCCCGGCATAAGCTGGATAGATTTGAGAATATCCTGCTCTCCGAAAAGTACTGGAATCGTACTCAGATCTTTAACATTCATGCGAACTGCTCCAATTTCATTTTGGCTTATTCGGTTAGTGGTAGTCTGACCAATTACCGTTACCTCATCAATTTTAGTATTAAACGATGTTAAAGCGAAGGTTTGATAGATATCCCTATCCAGCAGAATATCCTTGTTAATTGTCTGATAACCAACGAATGAAAATGCAATAGTGTATTTTCCTTCCGGAAGTGTTATTGTGAAGAATCCATACTCATTGGTTGTTGTGCCACTTTTAAGACCTTCGGGATAAATATTCGCGTAAATCAACGCTTCACCAGTGGTCTGATCACGCATGTACCCCGATAAGGTATACCGGTGCTGGGCTAATGCATTAATGGGTATCGCCAGCAACAATATGAATTCAAAGCATCTCAACGCTTTTAGAAACTTTGAAATACGAGGTCTTTGAATTATAACTACTTGCATTTATTGATAATAGGATTTTCAGTTTAAACCGACTCCGATTTATCAGAGATCTTTCAAATCAAACGGCAGTCAACAAATTTAGTTTTTTTATTAAATTTGGCACCAATTTAATCCTTTATCCGATGGATTTTAAAACTTTTAGATTAGTATTGTTTTGCCTGTTTATCTCCGGAACATTATCCGGACAGCCGAACCTGTTGACTGCTAACCAGGTTATCGGTTTAATTAAGAAGAATGTTGGAGTACCCTGGTCTGGACAAACTGTAGATACCTTTAAAACCGGAAATCCGGAGGATGGCGTGACCGGCATCACAACCTGCATGTTTGCAGATATGAAAGTTCTTCAAAAGGCGGTGGCCGAAAAAACCAACCTGATTATTACGCACGAACCGGTTTTCTATAACCATCTGGATGAAACTAAAAATCTCGAAAATGATCTGGTTTATCAGGCCAAGATTAAGTTTATCAACGATCATAAATTAATTATCTGGCGGTTTCACGACCACTTTCATCGGATGAAACCTGACGGAATATATGCAGGGATGATCGAAAAACTGGGATGGGGCAAGTTCCAGACAGACCAATCGATGGTGAGGTTTCAATTTGATTCCCAGAAACTTTCCCAATTCGTGGTTAAACTAAAGGCGATTTTCCCGGGGAGTTCATTGCGGGTTATAGGAAATCCTGACCTTAAATTCACTGGTGTTGCCCTTGCCGTGGGTGCTCCCGGTTCCATTGAGCATATTCAGTTATTGCAGGAACCTCAAATTGAAGTGCTGGTTGCCGGCGAAGCTCCGGAATGGGAGACTTATCAGTATGTTTATGATGCACAGCTACAGGGAAAAAACAAAGCGGTGATCTTTTTAGGACATGCCAATTCAGAGGAGGCCGGAATGAATTATTGTACAAAGTGGCTAAAAGGGTTTCTTCCAAAGGATTTAAAAATTAATTATGTCGAAACCGGATCGTGTTTTAAAACATTTTAAAACCTTTCATAAAGGCCCCGCGAACTCACTAAAATCCATATTTTTGTTTATTCTGAATTCATATCACTATGAGCACGATTAAAAATGTAGGCGAAAAAATAGTTTCAATTCGGGAATCTAAACGAATTACGCTAGTTGAACTGGCCGATCGTTGCGGTTTCACGGAGACCATGATGGGTAAAATCGAAGAAAATGAAGCGATTCCATCCCTGGGCCATCTGATTAAAGTTGCCCGGGCTTTAGGGGTGAGGCTCGGAACTTTTCTCGACGATATGGATCAGCTTGGACCGGTAATTTCACGTAAGGGTGATTTATCTCAGGGGGGAAGTTTCTCGAGCAAAAGCAGCAATACCCACCAGAATCTCAATTTTTTCCCGTTGGCAAGTGACAAGTCTGGTCGGCATATGGAACCATTTATTGTGGAAATTAATCCGGCGACCGGTACTGATTTCACCCAATCGTCGCACGAAGGGGAGGAATTTATTTATGTTTTAGCCGGTGAGGTTGAGATTAATTACGGAAAAACAATGTATACCCTTTCTGAAGGGGACAGCATCTACTACGACTCGGTGGTCGATCATCATGTTCATTCGGCAAATGATTTACCGGCAAAAATTCTGGCGGTGGTTTATGCACCCTATTAGATCTGGATGCCGGCAACTGGCAATTGGCTGCTTGCTATTAGCCGCTTCGCTCAACAAGGTTGAATTTTGGAAGAACCCGGCAATTAAGCCACAAAGTTATTAACCTTAAGATTCTCTTGCCTTATAATAGGTAATCTATTGTAATATTGAATTATAGCTAAAACTTGCTACTTAAAAAAACCTTAGTAGGATGGAGTTAATTGAGAAAACATTTGGAGCGTATCTTGAACAATGGGCATCTGAGACACCAGATAAAGATTTTATGGTTTATCCTGACCGGAATCTCCGTTTCTCTTATAGGGAGTTTAATATAAGAGTAGATCACCTTGCAAAAGCGCTGCTGCATATTGGAATGAGACCTGACGATAAGCTTGGGATCTTTGCCAATAATGTCCCCGATTGGTTAACCTTCATGTTTGCTACTGCCAAAATCGGTGTAGTACTTGTGACAATAAATACAAATTACAAAACGCATGAACTCGATTATCTTGTAAAGAACTCTGATTTAAAGGCGCTTTGTCTTGTAAATGGATGGAAGGACAGTGATTATGTTCAGATGGTTTATGAACTTGTGCCGGAATTAAGGGATAGTCAGCGGGGATATCTTCATAGTGAAAAGTTCCCCTTTCTTCGGAATGTGATCTTTATCGGACAGGAGAAGCACCGCGGAATGTTTAATACGGCGGAGCTTATTTTACTGGGGAGCCAGCTTGATGACCGGATGTTACTGGAGACCAAATCCAAAGTAACTTGTCACGATGTTGTGAATATGCAGTATACTTCAGGTACGACTGGATTTCCCAAAGGGGTGATGCTGACTCATTATAATATCTTAAATAATGGAGTTGCTACCGGTCAATGTATGAATTTCACCAGCGATGAACGACTTTGTGTATGCGTCCCATTGTTCCACTGCTTTGGATGTGTTCTGGCACTCTGTGCAGTTATCACCCATGGTGCCACAATGGTAATGGTAGAGAATTTTGATCCGCTTGTTGTTCTAGCTTCAGTACAAAAAGAGAAATGTACAGCCCTTTACGGTGTTCCAACGATGTTTATTGCCGAGTTGAATCACCCAATGTTTGGCATGTTTGATCTTTCGACGCTCCGTACCGGAATTATGGCGGGTGCCCCTTGTCCCATCGAAACGATGAAGCAGGTTATGAATAAGATGCACATGTCTGAACTGATCATTGTATATGGTCTTACCGAATCATCTCCCGGAATGACAGCTACCCGAACCTATGACGAACCGGATATCCGGAGCACCACTGTCGGGAAAGCCTATCCAGCAGTTGAAGTTAAAGTGGCTGATCCGGCAACCGGAATCGAGTTAAAACATGGTGAGCAGGGGGAGTTATGCTGCCGTGGATATAATGTGATGAAAGGGTATTACAAGAATCCGGAAGCTACCTCCAATGCTATTGACAGTGAAGGTTGGCTTCATTCCGGAGACCTGGGTGTGATGGATGAGCAGGGTTATTTCAGAGTTACCGGGCGGATCAAGGATATGATTATACGTGGTGGCGAGAATATTTATCCCCGTGAGATTGAGAACTTTCTTTATACGATGCCTCAGATTCAGGCTGTCGAAGTGGTGGGAGTCCCAAGTCCGAAATATGGTGAGGAGGTTGGGGCATTTATTACACGGCGCACCGGGGAGGATTTCAAAGAAGAGGATGTGAAGGATTTTTGCCGTGGAAAAATTTCACGGTATAAAATTCCAAAGTATATCTTCTTTGTTGAGGAGTTCCCAATGACAGCGAGTGGGAAAATCCAGAAATATAAACTTCGTAATTTAAGTTTAGACCTTTTAAAAGAGCAGGGAATTGAACCTGTTTAATACCCGATATAAATAAACCCTTTGATTGTCCGGTTTGTCTCTCCCAGTTTCAGCACATAATAATACGTTCCCGTTGCGACCAGCTGCCTGTTCAATCCGCTTCCGATCCTTCCATCCCAGTTATTCTGATAATCACCGCTTGAATAAACAAGTTGTCCTGAACGTGTGTAGATGTAAAGTTTTGAGGATTTGTAATTTTGAAGACCATCGAACTTCAGATAATCATTTACCCCATCGCCGTTTGGAGAAAATCCTTCCGGGAGATATAGGCTACTGTCAAAGATCTCAAGTGTCACCAATGCCGAATCGCATAAGCTGACAGGATTGCAGATTTCATATTCAAACTGATCGTTTCCAGGTTTTCTGATCGTCGGTGTATAGGTGATTGAAAGGTCTGAATTTACCGTAACTGTGCCATTTGAAGGTAATCTAATCACCCGAACCGTGCTGAACACAGAATTGGAATAATCATTATCTTTTACATTAAGAATTGTGTCCTGCGACCAGGTAATCCTGTAATTATCGGGCCTTGCGGTGATCCTGTATACCTCAAGCGGAAATTTAAAATCTTTTATACTTTGGCAGCCATGAATGTCAACAATCGTTAATTGATACATTCCAGCACCAAAGAAGGCCGCTGTTGAATGGTCAGCAGGTCCGATTATCTTCCCTTCAGAGGTCGACCATTTATAGCTTATGGCGATCCCTGTTGAAACTGTTCCGTCGACAATCATACTTCCGTCTTTTTCAATTTCTCCTGAAGAGTAGACCTCTGCATTTGGAGGAGGATCAATATGAATAGTTACCAAATCGCTCTTAGAATTTCCAAATTTGTCGGTTACCTGAAGCTTCACACTGAAATCGGCAGGCAGAGAACCTTTATATTCACCTGACAGCGAAAATTCGGTTGTCATCCCGGTTGACTGAGTCAATATGCAACCCTGATCAGTGGTTGACCACTGATATTGAAGGTTATCACCGACAGATTTTGAACCATCAAGTTTTACAACTTCACAAGATCCGATTTGAATTCCGTTTGGATCGGGAACGATTCCCCCTTCCGAAATAACAGCCTGGATATCTACCTGAATATTCATTGTCGCTGTTGAAGCGCACTGATTCAAATCAGGGGTGAAACGATAGCTGGTTGTGCCGACAGCATCAGTTGTGATGGCTGAAGGAATCCAGGTTCCTGTTATTCCGTTAGTTGAAGCTAATGATAATTCTGGCGCAGCTGAACCATAAAGCAGAGGCCCGACCTGGTCAAAAGTTGGAATTATGAGTGTGTTAACTTTGAGGTTTAAAGTTGCAATTGAATCACATCCTTGTGAACCAATCAATTTAGCATCAAATGTTCCTGCACTATTAATAATGATGTTATTCCAGTTATAAGGCAACTGACTGATACAGATGGTTTGCTCTGTAGAAGAGGTGGTTGTTGGATTAATACTAATTTCCTGTGGAACCGGGATTGCACATTGATCTGAGGCAGGATTAAACGTAAAGCTAAAGGTTCCGTAATTTTCTGTGTTGATCGTTGTTGGCGACCATGATCCGGTTACGCCGTTATTGGAATTTAACGGTAATACAGGCGCTGTTGTGTTCTGGCAAAGGGGTCCGACAGGATCAAATGTTGGAATTGCCGGAGTAATGACCACGATTGCTAATGTTTGTGTAAAGGCACACTCTGTACCATCCGGAGTAAAAGTATAAGTTGTCGATCCGCTATTTTCCGTATTAATATTTGCTGGCTCCCAGGTTCCCTTAATTCCGTTTGCCGAGATCGCTGGTAATTGAGGCGCTTTGCTGTTTAAACAAAGTGGTCCTATCGCATCGAAGATTGGCTTTTGCTTCGGTCTTACAATAATTACTGTTTTAAATTGGGATGCGCATGGACCTTGTGAATCGGGTGTAAATGTAAAGTTAAAGGTTCCGGCATTAGCTGTATTCACTGCGGAAGGTTCCCAGGTTCCTGCTATTCCGTTAACGGATGTCAATGGAAGTGCCGGTGGAACATCGAATTGACACAGCGGTCCGATCGGATCGAAAGCTGTTATGAGACTGCTATTTACAATTACTTCTTTACTAATTGTATTATAGCACTCCTGATCCAGCGGTGTAAATGTGAAGGTGAATAATCCATCCTTATCTGTACTTATTTCGGCCGGGCTCCAATTTCCCGTTATTCTGTTTAAGGAGGTTGCTGATAAAATCGGTGGTAAGCTGTATTGGCATAACGGCCCGATTGGTGCAAAATCAGGAGTGACCTTGGGGGTGACAGTTACCGATATCGCGTCGGTCCATGCGCAACCTTCCATCGGTGTAAACAAATAACCAGTGGTTCCTATTTTAGCTGTATTTATTGTCGGTGGATCCCATTTAACTGTTATTCCTTCAATAGAGTGTATCGGCAAAGCTGGTGGTATCGTATTTTGACAAACAGGGCCAATAACTTCAAAGGTTGGTGTTATACGGTCATAGACAGTTACCTGGATGGGCAGAGTATTGGCGCATTGATCAGTGGCAGGGGTGAATTTATAGGTATTTGTTCTTGGAATAGTTACATTAATTACTGCCGGGCTCCAGGTTCCTTTAATTCCGTTCGTCGAAGATGTAGGTAAAGGCGGCGGAATGCTATTCCTACAAATTGGAGCAATACCTGAAAAAGTGGGATTTATCGGAGCATTTATAGTGATTGTTATGGATAAAGGTTTTGCACATTCACTGGTTGCCGGTGTAAAGGTATAAGTTGACATTCCAACCTGATCGGTATTAATAATATCGGGGAACCATATTCCAGTTATTCCATTTGTTGAGGTCGTTGGCAACACCGGTGGCGCGCCATATTGGCAAAGTGATCCGATGGGATCAAACAGCGGTAAGACCGGTGAATTTATGGTTATCGGCAATGTCGCATTACTGGCACACTGACCTGGTAATGGCGTGAAATTGTACGTTTGTGTACCAGTAATCTGTGTACTAATCACTGCCGGATTCCATGCTCCGGAAATCCCGTTTGTTGAAAGTGTTGGTAAACCAGGCGGTACTGAGTTCTGACACAATGGCTCAATCGGATTAAAGAGTGGGGTTATCGGTGTGATGGTGTTAATAACGACCGGATTCGATGCCGATGAAGTGCATCCCGATGAATTTGTTACCGTAAATTGATACGTTCCAGGCGAGAGACCCCCAATGGTTGTGTTTATTCCAGCACCAGTTAGTGTTCCTCCAGGATTTCTTGATAAGGTCCATATTCCTGTGGCAGGCAATCCGGATAATGAAACTGTCCCTGTCGGGGTATCACAGGTTGGCTGGATAATATTCCCGACAATCGGAGCGGATGGGGTGTCCGGGGCCGCATTAATAGTAATATTTGCTGTTGGGAATGAGGTGCAGCCAACAGTGTTTGAAACTGTAAAGTTAAAGGTTCCTGATGCAAGACCAGTAACGGTTCTGCTGGTTCCGGTTCCGTTAATGGTAATTCCTCCCGGATTTCTCGTTAATGTCCAGGCTCCTGTTCCCGGTAATCCGGATAGAATGACACTTCCTGTAGCTGTTGAACAGGTTGGTTGGGTTAAAGTGCCAATTATTGGTATAGCTGGTACCACAGGTGCTGCATTAATCGCAAAATTCGCTGAAGATATACATGTCGGATTAATGGAACTTCGTATGCTTATTGAATAGGTCGTATTCGCAGTCAAGCCGGCAAAGGTCGTTGAGTTTTGCCAGGTTGTTCCGTTGGAACTGTATTGCAGGTTCCCGCCCAGTGGTGATGTGATCTGGATGGTTCCAGTGCTTACAGAACACGTTGGCTGTAAGATTGTGCCTACTGGTGCTGCCGGCGCACTAGGTATGGCATTGATAATAAAGTTTGCTGACGAAACGCAATTGGAACTGGTTGAATTCCGCACACTTATGGTGTAACCGGCATCAGCAGTTAATCCACTGAAGGTGTTTGAACTCTGCCAGGTAGTCCCGTTTCTGCTGTATTGCAAATTGGCACCTAACGGAGCACCAATCACAATTGTTCCGGTAGGTACTGCACAGGTTGGTTGGGTAATAACAGTTGCAGTCGGTGCAGCTGGAATTGGTTGTACATTAATTGTTTGCTGATTTGAAGTTGCCGGACTTCCGGATACGCCACTCAGGTCGGAGGTCATCACCACTTTAACGACATCACCATTGGATGGAATATAGGAATAAGTATCGCTGTTTGTCCCGGCATTCATTCCGTTCACCATCCACTGATACGAAGGTGTCGTTCCGCCGTTGACAGGTATTGCGATGAAACTGATGGTTGTTCCTGCGCAGACATTATTCTGATCGGCGGTTATTGTGACCGATGCGACCGGACCGGTTGTAACTGAAATTTGAATCTGGTTTGAAGTTGCGGGCGATCCTGTGACGCATCCCTGCGTAGCGGTCATTATTACATTCACCATATCGCCATCTGACGGAATGTAGGAATAGGTAGCGCTGTTTGTTCCGGCATTTGTTCCGTTCACCATCCACTGATAGGTTGGCGTTGTTCCTCCGTTTATTGGTGTTGCAGTAAAGTTGACAGTTGTTCCTGTTGTTACGGTTGTCTGGTCTGCGGTGATCGAAACGGAAGCCGTAAGCGGAGCGTTTACAATTGTAGTCACCTGATTTGAAGATGCCGGACTTCCGGATACGCCATTCAGATCGGAGGTTATCACCACTTCAACGACATCACCATTTGTCGCAATAAATGAATAAGTATCGCTGTTTGTCCCGGCATTCATTCCGTTCACCATCCACTGATACGAAGGTGTCGTTCCGCCGTTGACCGGTATTGCG
>CAIXCY010000174.1 GCA_903918045.1 uncultured Bacteroidia bacterium | reverse complement strand
ATTATATTCACCTAAACCAGTTGCATAACCATTCTTTTAATTCGTGAAATTCGTCCTAATTCGTGAAATCTTTTTCAATGTTATTCGTCCTAATTCGTGAAATCTTTTTCAATGTAATTCGTCCTAATTCCCCGATAGATCCCCGATGCTCCCCGATGCTCCCCGATGCTCCCCGATAGATCTCCGATGAATCCCCGATGAATCGGGGCAGGCAGGGGCAGGCAGGGGCAAGCAGGGGCAAACGAGGGGTAGTGAGGAGATCAGCTAAGCTAAATCTGTTCAGTGATAATTCGTTTAAATACTTATTATTTGAATTTTAATCATCTAATCCTTAGAATTGCATAACTTTGTTCTAAATATCATTTGCTATGGAACGTACTTTAGACATAAATCAAATCATTAATGAAATAGAAAAACTGGATTACAATGAAAAAATCAATGTAATGTCCAGAATCGTCAACTTATTAAAAAGGGCAGATAAATCCCAACAGGCATATTCAATTACGCGATTAAAAGGATTGGGAAAAAATGTTTGGCAAAAAACCGACATCGATTCTTATATTGTTTCAGAACGTGAATCATGGGACTAAGTCCAACGATGAAAAACAAAAGAGTTTTCCTCGATACTGCCCCTTTGATTTATTATATTGAGGAAAACCAACGTTATTCATCAGTTTTAAATAAACTATTTTTGGATAACAGTAAAGGTGAATTTCTTTTCCAAACTTCAGTGATTACTTTACTTGAAGTTTTGGTTCTTCCTATGCGACAGAATGAAATTCAATTAGTTGAACAATACCAAAACATCCTCTGTAATTCCCCATCAATCGATATTTTCGATCTTAATGTCGAAATAGCAAAACAAGCTGCAAGTTATCGGGCTAAGTATGGAATGAAGACCCCGGATTCAATTCAAGTTGCAACAGCTGTTTATGCCTCAGCAGATTATTTTCTAACCAACGACATCCAGTTAAAAGCGGTTAAAGAAATCGAAGTATTAGTATTGGATGAACTTATTAAAAAATAACGCTGCAAATAACCAAGCTTGCACCGAATCACCTTCGGTCAACCACCCATGGGCTGACGGACTACAGATTAATCATCATTAAAAAATATGTGTTAAGCGAAAGACCATTGCCTACGTCGATACGCCAGCTGGCAAATTCGTCCAAATTCGTATTAATTTAATTCATAAGCCTGAACCAGGTTATATTTTAATTAACTAATTTTGATAGACCAATTATTCTAAAAAATATGATTGACATACACATATTACCTAAGAAAGCTCAAAATGAATTGATAGATTTTTATCAATTTTTAGTCGAACGCTATAGAACAGGGCAAACAAAAAACAAAATGAAGCCCAATAAAGACCTAAACAATATAACTGCCTTTTTCGATGGCTACAATATCGATTTATCCGATTTTAAATTAAATCGAGATGAGATTTATGACCGATAATATCACATTAGATTCAAATGTGTTAATCTATGCGTTTAGCACACCCATTGATAACCGCAAAGCCATTGCAAAGGACATAATAAGCAATTGTAATATCATAAGTCTTCAAGTAGTTAATGAGACAGTTTTTGTTCTTCAGCGAAAATTCAAATTTACAGCTGAGGAATTGGGAAAGATAATTGAATTTATGAAGTTGAATTTTATCATCAGCGACCTAAATATTTCCACGTTGGATCAAACTTTAAAAATCTCCGCAAGGTATGGTTTTTCGTTTTGGGACAGTATGATAGTTGCTTCAGCACTCGATAATCATTGTTCCATCTTATATTCTGAAGATATGCAAAACCAACAGGTCATTGAAGGTCGCTTGAAGATTATTAATCCTTTTAAAAACCAGGCATAAATTTCAATCTGTGAATCTGACAGCTGGCAACTCAGCGGAGCTAAATTCGTCCAAATTCGTGCAATTCGTATCAATTCGTGAAATTCGTATTTTATTGTAATTCGTATCAATTCGTGAAATTCGTATTTTATTGTAATTCGTGAAATTTTTTCCAATGTAAACAAGGTTGTTTGGGGGAAATAGAACACTGATAACAAAAAAATAGAACGCTGATGACACAGATCTAAAAAGATTTACACAGATCTTTTATTTAAATCAGCGTAAATCCGCGTCATCTGCTCAATCCGCGTCAACTGTCCGCTTATTGGCGGATCTGCGTGCCATTCATTGTTAATGTATAGATCAAGCTCGTTAAAATCATTCAAGCTTCACAAGTATTATAAACAAAATTATTTGTTGTTAATAAAATCTCAAACAAAAAATTTCAACTTCAAAACACGATATTTTGGATAAATTCAAACAAATAGCAGATTTTATAAGAGATAAATTCAATACACCTCATGGACCTATCTACTTGCACGAACCCAGGTTTTATGGTAATGAGAAAAAGTATGTTAATGAATGTATTGATACTACATTTGTTTCAAGCGTTGGAAAATTTGTAACCAGGTTTGAAGAAATGATTGCTGAATTTACAGGAGCCAAATATGCAATTGCAACTGTTAATGGAACTGCTGCTTTACATGTGTCCTTGCTTTTAAGTGATGTAAAACCAGAGGATGAAGTTATTACACAAGCACTAACATTTATAGCTACAGCAAATGCAATTTCTTATACAGGAGCAATACCCATTTTTGTAGATGTTGATAGAGATACACTTGGATTATCACCTGATGCATTAAAGGCGTTTCTAACAGAAAATGCAATTTTGCAGGATGGAGAATGCCTAAATAAGAGAACAGGCAAAAGAATCAAAGCCTGTGTTCCTATGCATACCTTTGGACATCCTTGCCGTATTGAAGAAATCATAGAAATTTGCAAACAATATAACATTGATGTTGTCGAAGATTCAGCTGAATCGCTTGGTTCCTATTACAAAGGAAAGCATACTGGTACATTCGGTAAATTTGGAACACTTAGTTTTAATGGGAATAAAACAATTACAACAGGTGGTGGAGGTATGATTTTGACAAATGATGAAAGACTGGGAAAACAGGCCAAACATATTACAACAACTGCTAAGGTTCCTCATCCATGGGAATTCGTACATGATATGACTGGCTATAATTACCGGTTAACAAATATTGCGGCGGCACTCGGATGTGCACAAATGGAGCAATTACCTGGATTCCTAAAAGCTAAACGAAAAATGGCAGATGTATATGCCACTTTCTTCAATCAGCAAGGAATTGAATTCGTTACAGAACCAAAAAATTGTTTGTCAAATTATTGGTTAAATACACTTATCCTAAAAGATAAAGCCGAACAGGATAATTTCATTGAGTTTATGAACAACCAGGGAATAATGGTTAGACCAATCTGGCAATTGATGAACAGGCTGGCAATGTATAACAAATGCCAATGTGATTCATTAGAAAATACAAAATGGCTGGCAGATAGAGTTGTAAATATTCCAAGTAGTGTAATTACCAATTTATGAATCCAATAATTCTCATCGGGGGCGGCGGCCATTGTATTTCATGTATCGATGTTATTGAGAAAACCGGGCTTTATCAGATTGTAGGAATTCTTGATTTACCTGAAAAAATAGGCCAAAAAGTTTTAGACTATTCGATAATTGGGACAGACAAAGAAATTGAAAGATTTACACCCGAATGTTCTGATTTTCTGATAACCGTTGGACAGATTAAGTCCGCTGAACTACGCGAAAAAATAGTTAATAAAGTGAAAGCAGCAGGAGGTAAGTTGCCTGTTATAATTAGTTCGTTGTCCTATGTAAGCAAACATGCTATAATAGAAGAGGGAACCATAGTAATGCATCATGCATTAGTTAATGCCGGAGCCACTATCGGCAAAGGATGTATCATTAATTCCAAAGCTTTGATTGAACACGAAGCTTCAATAGGCAATTACTGTCATATTTCTACCGGGGCAATTATAAATGGACAATCCAATATCAGTGATTACTGTTTTATTGGAAGCAATACTGTTGTTGCAAATAACACAAATGTTACATTAAATTCCATTATTGCAGCAGGATCTCAGGTTTTAAAAAATATTGAGGTGTCGGGTACATATATCGGGCATCCTTTACGAAAGATTAGGTAAATGCACACAATTATTATAGCGGAAGCTGGTGTAAACCACAATGGAGATTTCGAACTTGCAAAGAAATTAGTTTTAGCGGCAGCTGAAGCGGGCGCAGACTTTGTAAAGTTCCAGACTTTTAAGGCGGATAAAATTGCAAGCAAATCAGCCAAAAAAGCAGCCTATCAGGAAAAGAATATAAATGATGGAGATGATTCCCAATATGCGATGCTTAAGAAGCTTGAAATGCCTATCGAATGGCATTCACAGCTAATAAAGCTGGCGAATGAAAATGGGATTCAATTTCTTTCAACAGGATTTGATAACGAGAGTGTAGATTTACTGGATCGATTAGGCACACCCTTATTTAAGATCCCTTCAGGTGAAATAACCAATAAACCTTATTTAAGACATATTGCTGGTAAACGAAAACCGGTCATAATGTCAACAGGTATGGCAAATCTTAAGGAAGTAGAGGCTGCAATTGATGTGTTATTAGAAAATGGAATTACAAAAGAAGATATTACTATACTGCATTGTAATACGGAATACCCAACACCAATGGAGGACGTTAACTTAAAGGCTATGCTAACAATCAGAAATGAGCTGAACGTAAAAATTGGATATTCAGATCATACCCAAGGAATTGAAGTCCCCATTGCAGCTGTAGCATTAGGTGCCGTTGTAATCGAAAAACATTTCACTCTTGACAGCACTTTGCCAGGTCCCGATCATAAAGCATCGCTGGAACCTGACGAATTAAAGGCAATGGTAAATGCAATACGGAATATCGAAAAAGCAATTTCAGGCACTGGATTAAAAACACCTAGCCAAAGTGAACTGAAAAATATTGCAGTAGCAAGAAAAAGTATTTTAGCTGCTACCAAAATAAAAAAGGGAGAAATATATACACAAGATAATATTACAGCCAAGAGACCTGGAAATGGAATTAGCCCTATGCGTTGGGATGAAGTAATTGGTTGCACAGCTATCCGGGATTTTGATTTTGATGAATTGATCGAATTATGAGAAAGATCTGCATTGTTACTGGCACAAGGGCTGAATACGGTCTTTTATATTGGCTAATTAAGGGTGTAAATGAAGATCCGGATCTTGATTTACAACTTATTGTTACAGGGATGCACCTTTCTCCAGAATTTGGTCTAACATATAAACAAATTGAGGAAGATGGTTTTACAATTACCAGAAAAATTGAAATCTTGCTCTCTTCAGATTCTTCCACTGGTATTTCAAAATCGATGGGGCTTGCCCAAATTTCATTTGCCGAAACATTTGAACAATTAAACCCTGAAATAATTGTATTATTAGGCGATCGTACAGAAATATTTTCAGCAGCCACAGCAAGCCTTATTGCTGGAATTCCGATAGCACATATTCATGGAGGAGAACTTACTGAAGGAGCCTATGATGATGCCCTACGCCATTCTATTACAAAAATGAGCCACCTACATTTTGCTTCAACCGAACAGTACCGGCAACGTATAATACAATTAGGTGAACAACCGGATACTGTATTTAACGTCGGTTCTATTGGTCTTGATAACATCAAAAAACTTAGTTTACTTTCGAAGTCGGAATTTGAAAGATCAATCAATCATAAATTATCTTCTAAAAATCTTTTAATAACATTTCATCCGGTAACACTTGAAAACAATTCGGCTTCTGAACAATTCAATGAATTACTTGAAGCATTAGACGAACTTGAAGACACATTACTTATTTTCACCAAACCTAACTCTGATAAAGATGGCAGAGTTATCATTCAATTAATTGATGATTATGTTCTTAAACATTCGACTAAAGCTATTTCATTTGATTCATTAGGACAATTACGCTACCTTTCCGCTATTACGCTAATGGATGCAGTAGTTGGCAATTCCTCAAGTGGCATAATAGAAGTGCCAATCTTCAATATTCCTACAATAAACATTGGTGACCGACAAAAAGGGCGAATCATGGGTCCTATTATTTTTAATTGCACACCAACCAAAGAGAAAATTCGCGAAGCGTTAAAAAAAGCCATATATCTTCCAAAACCAGTCGTTTGGGAGCATCCTTACGGAGATGGGAATGCAACTTCCCACATACTTGAAATAATAAAAAACACTAAAAAGATAAGCCTGAAAAAAACCTTCTATAATATTCTGACTAATTAAGTATGAGAGATTTTACAAAGAACCTGATTCACTGTGAAGCTGGCTTAATTGAAGCCCTGATAAAACTTAATGATGTTTCAGAAACCTTAACGCTTTTTGTTATAGATGAGACACAAAGGCTGCAAGGGACACTTACTGATGGGGACATTCGACGCGGTTTAATCAAGGGATTACCATTGTCAAGTAATGTTTCTCAGTTTATGTCTAAAAAATTTTATTCAATAGAAAATGGTTTTCCCGTTGAAGATTTCAAAAAATTACGCGAACTAGGGGTTAAACTTCTTCCAGTGCTAGATAAGTACAAACGAATTACAAAAGTTTATGACCTAAAAAAAAGAAAAAGTATCCTTCCATTAGAATGTATGATAATGGCCGGAGGACGAGGGGAACGTTTACGTCCTCTTACTGATAGTGTACCAAAACCTATGCTCCCATTAGGCAATAAACCAATAATTGAGAACAATATTGATCGATTGATAAATTTTGGTATAGAGAAGATTTATATTTCAGTAAAATACTTAGGTGAACAGATTATTGAATATTTAGGTGATGGTTCATCAAAAGGAATTACAATTGAATATATTTGGGAAGATGAGCCTTTAGGTACGGCGGGGGCTTTATCACTAGTCAAGGATTTTAAAACTGATCATATTCTATTGATGAACAGTGACCTCTTTACTGATGCGAACTTTGAAGACCTTTACTTAAATGTACTAGAAAACAATGCACAAATAGGTGTCGCCACTATTCCATATTCCACAAAAGTTCCTTATGGCATCTTCAATGTCAAAGAAAACCAGATTACTGGTTTATTGGAAAAACCTATAATAACACATTATGCTAATGCAGGAATTTACATTTTAAATAAAGAAGTTATATCTAAGATACCTCATAATAAGTTTTTTAACATCACTGACCTATTGGACCTATTAATCTCTGAAGGACAATTTATTATACATAATCCGATTATAGGATATTGGATTGACATTGGACAGCAACAAGATTATTTAAATGCACAAGAAATCATAAAACATAGGCAATTAGAATAATGAAACATTTATTAATTACTATATGTGCCAGAGGTGGTTCGAAAGGTATTCCGGGTAAAAATATAAAACTGCTAAATAGTAAACCTTTAATAGATTACACTATTAAGGTAGCCAAACAGTTTAAGCATAAATTTGTGAATGTCGAAATAGAGCTATCCACAGAATCAGATGAAATAGTTAAAGTTGCATCAGATTGCGGATTAACCACAAATTATCGACGCCCTGAAGTGCTTGCCGGAGATTCAATAGGAAAAATTGATGCAATAATGGATTTGTTATTATGGAAAGAAGAGTCAGAAAAATGCCATTTTGATTACATCCTTGATATGGATGTTACTTCACCTTTAAGAAATCTTCAGGACTTGACCGATGCATTTGAAATAATACAAAAAAATGAATCTGCTATAAATCTTTTTTCTGTAAGTCCTGCGAATCGAAGTCCCTATTTTAATATGGTTGAGCAAAAACAAAATGGGTTTTATTCGCAGGTAAAACAGCCTGAAAAATTGTTATTTACCCGGCAGTCAGTACCTAAAGCATTTGACGTTAATGCATCATTTTATTTTTATAAGAGATCATTTTTTGAATTGGGGTATAAAGGTGCTATCACGGATAAATCATTAATCTATATAGTTCCTCATATTTGTTTCGATTTGGACCACCCTATTGATTTTGAAATTCTATCCTATTTAATAGAAAACAATAAACTGGATTTCACATTATGAATGTCTTAATTATTGGTTTGGGTTCTATTGGGAAAAAGCATGTAATTGCAATAAAATCCATTTATCCTGATTCAGCAATCTTTGCACTACGTTCATCTAAAAATGCAGAAGGCATTCCGGGGGTGACAAATATTTATAGTTTTGATGAAATTGAATTAAATATTATTGATTTTGCAATTATTGCCAATCCTACATCAGAGCATAAGAAAACAATTAGTCTATTAATACCATTCGGTTTCCCTTTATTTATAGAAAAACCAATTTATTATTCTTTAGATATTGAAGACCTGATCAATTCAATTGAAAGCAAAGGAATCAAAACCTATATTGCCTGCAATCTTCGTTTTCTGGAATGTATAAAATACATTAAAGGGAAGCTGCTTAAGATGCCTGATAAGAAACTAAATGAAGTTAATGTCTATTGTGGATCCTATTTGCCGGACTGGAGACCAAACACAGATTTTAGAAAATCGTATTCGGCTCTTACTGAATTAGGGGGTGGAGTCCACATTGATCTGATACACGAGTTGGATTATCTTTATTGGCTGTTTGGCGTGCCCAAGGAGGTAACAAGGATATTTAAAAATCAATCATCTTTAACAATACCATCAGTTGACTATGCAAATTATGTATTGGCTTACAATGGTTTTTGTGCAAATATTGTGCTAAATTATTACAGAAGAGACTCAAAACGAACTTTGGAACTTGTTTTTGAAGATGAAACATGGTACATCGATTTATTAAAGAATCAAATAACTTTTAATAATAATATTCTCTTTTCATCGGATCAAAGAATCTCAGATACATATCAGACGCAAATGGAATATTTCATTGATTCGATAAAAGAAAAAGAAAGTACTTTTAACACTATTTCAGATGCATATAATGTCCTTAAAATTTGTCTAAAAGAATGATTTTAAAAGATAAAATAATAATTGTTACTGGTGGGTCCGGATTAATAGGGAAAGAATTGGTTGAGGATATCAATCGCAAAGGAGGAAAAGCAATTAATGCTGATATTGGAGTAGAAACAAATCTGCAGGAAGGAACTATCCATATGGACATCACAAGTGATCAATCCATACAAAAAGGAATCGATCAGATTGTATTTGAATATGGCAGAATCGATGGATTGGTAAATAATGCCTACCCGCGAACCAGAGATTGGGGAAATAAATTTGAAGATATTGATCCTGAATCTTGGCGTGCCAATATAGATATGCAGCTTACTAGTTATTTTGTTTGTTGCCAAAAAGTACTAAAGGTTATGGAAACTCAGAAAAATGGATCCATTGTTAATATAGGATCAATTTATGGCGTGGTTGGTAATGACTTCACCCTCTATGAAGGCACTGATTTGAAAACACCCGCTGCCTATTCTGCCATTAAGGGAGGAATTATTAATTTTAGCAGATATCTCGCGTCCTATTTTGGAAAAGATAATATACGGGTTAATTGTGTTTCACCCGGTGGCATATTTGAAAATCAAAATCCAATTTTTGTAAAGAATTACGAACACAAAGTACCGATGAAACGCATGGGAAAACCCGATGACATTGCTCCATCTGTATCGTTTTTATTATCCGAGGAAGCTAAGTATATTACAGGCCAAAATTTAATAGTTGATGGAGGTTGGACAGCAATATAAAATACGATAATTTCGAGTTTTTATTTTAATGTTAGCTTATCATAATTTACAAAGTCTATGAATTACAATGATTTAAAACCATGCAAATAAAACAACTTTTAAATTTCTAAAAGACTGACCTTAAATAAAAGACTATAACATATGAAAGCATTAATATTTCCCGGACAAGGAATTCAAAGAGAGGGAATGGGAAAAGAATTATATGATAAATTTCCTGAAGCCAGAGAATATTTTGAACTTGCTAATGATTTATTGGGCCGACGTATCACAGATGTGATGTTCAAAGGTTCGGAAATAGAACTGATGGAGACTAAAAATACACAACCTGCTGTATTTTTATACTGCACTATTTTGGCTTTAATCCAAAAAGATATCATACCAGATGTAGTTGCCGGACATTCACTGGGAGAGTTCGCAGCTCTGGTTGTAAATAAAACCTTGTCATTCGAAGATGGCTTGAACTTGGTCTTGAATCGGGCGATAATTGCACAAAAAGTATGCGAGAAATACGAAACAGCAATGGGAGCTATTATTGGGTTTCCTGACGAATACATTGAAAAGAGATTAGAGGAAATATCAAAAGAATCAGGTGAACCAATTTATTTTGCAAATTACAATGGTCCGGGCCAGGTTGTAATTACAGGTTCAAAAAAAGGTATTCGAATTGCTTGCAAAATATTTAAAGCTGAAGGAGCCAAGAAAGCCGTTCCATTAAGTATTGGCGGATCATTTCATTCTCCTTACATGGAAGAAGCAAGAACTGAATTGGCAATAATTATTGATAACACCAAATTCAAGACACCAATTTGTCCAATTTACCAATGTGTTGATGGTATGGCTCATACAAATATAGATGAAATCAGAAATAATCTGATTCAGCATATTACACATCCAGTATTGTGGACTGATATAGTTAACAATATGGAGAAAGATGGAATAAATGAATATTATGAAGTAGGCACCGACGATACATTACAGAAAATTATTGCAAGGATGTGTCCAAATAAAAAAATTAGTTCCATCCTGGAAGCTCAAACTTATTCAAGTATTAACAATTAAATATTATTATCATGGACGTAAATGAATTTGTAAAACATTTTGCTGAACAATTTGATGAGACTCCGGAAGAACTCTTCAAACCAACCACACTTTTTAAAGAATTAGAGGAATGGGGTTCTTTAACAGCATTATCAATTATAGCAATGGTTGATGAGGAACTTGATATCAGGATAACCGGAGCAGATATCCGCAATAGTAATTCGATAGAAGACTTGTTTTTATTAACGCAAGCCAAATAGGAGCTCATGCTTAATCCTTTTTCCTTAGAAGGGAAAACTGTCCTCATTACAGGTGCCTCTTCCGGGATAGGAAGAGGTATCGCAGTAGAATGCTCAAAAATGGGTGCAAATGTTGTAATCACTGGAAGAAATAAACAGCGTCTAAACGAAACATATCTTTCTCTGAACGGCAACAATCACATTCAAATTATAGCGGACTTGTCAAATAATGACGATCTAAATAGTCTGGTAGAACAATGCCCTCAATTAGACGGTTTTGTAAGTAATGCAGGGATTCCTAAGCTAATGATTGTGAAATTTATTCAAAAAGAAAGTCTGGAGGAAATAATGGGGATAAATACTATTGCACCAATTCTTCTTACTTCAGCTTTAATAAAAAGGAAAAAGGTAATAAAAGGTGGATCCATTGTTTTTATCTCCTCTATTTCTGGCGTGAATATATCAACACTTGGTGAATCTTCTTATTCTGCTTCTAAAGGGGCTATTCACGGTTTCGTTAAGGGCGCTGCCATCGATTTAGCGTCTCAGAAAATTCGAGTAAATAGCATTAATCCGGGACTTATACAGACTGATATCTTAAAGCTAGCAGGGGAAATGTTTTCGGAAGAGCAAATTAACGACAAATTAAAACAATATCCATTAAAACGCATCGGACAGCCCGAAGACGTTGCTTATGCAACAATATACTTGCTCTCAGATGCAGCAAGTTGGGTAACCGGTACAAGTATTGTTATTGATGGAGGTTTTACACTAGCATAAAAGAATTAATTATTATGGGGTTAGTCAAATTCAAAGGTATAGGTATTAAGGCAATTAGCGTTACTGTTCCCAAACAAAAGGTTGTAACAAGCCAACAGACCGGATTTTTTACTGAAAAACAATTAACATATTTCATTGATGCCACTGGAGTCCAAGAGAGAAGGATTGCCAGTAAAGAGATGTGTGCATCTGATTTATGTTATGATGCGGCCATAAATTTATTTAATAAAACAAGCATTAATCCCAACGATATTGATGCTTTGATTTTTATAAGCCAAACTCCGGATTATAGAGTACCCGGTACATCAATAATAATGCAGGATAGACTTAAATTGCCTAAAGCTACAATTGCTTTTGATGTGAATATGACATGTTCCGGATACATATATGGCTTGTTATTAGCCTATTCATTGACAAACATTGCCAATATTAAAAATGTATTACTCTTAGTTGGAGAGACCCTTTCGAAGATTACATCACCAAAAGATAATTCAATCGGATTATTATTAGGCGATGCAGGAAGTGCAACTCTAATTACAAAAGGTGAGAAATATGGTGATAGTTTCTTTTCACTAAATACCGATGGTAGTAACTCTGATGCAGTTATTATACCGGGCGGTGGTTTTAGGAATATGAGCTCAGCTGAAACAATTGAAATTAAGAAGCATGAAGATGGAAGTGAGAGAAGCGACGAGCAGATTCGGATGGACGGAATGGAAGTTTTCAGCTTTGCAGTATCAGAGATGCCAAAAGATGTAAAACGTTTGTTAAGTTTTGCAGAGAAAGATGTTACCGCAATTAATAAGTTTGTCTTTCATCAAGCTAATAAGTACATGATGAATGTCATTGCAAAAAAATTGAAAGTTGATACTTCTAAGATGTTATATTCCATTGAAAAATATGGCAATACAAGCGGCGTGTCAATACCTCTAACAATGGCTGACCAAAAATCGCTTATTGATAATAATGATATCTTACTTCTAAATGCAATTGGAGCAGGATTTTCGTGGGGTACAACTTATCTTAAATTAGTTGATTGTACAATTTTAGAAGTAAATGAATTATGAAAGCATTTATAAAAGCAATATCTTATTATTTGCCTAAAAAAATAGTTACCAATGAAGATCTAGTGGAACAGTTTCCGGAATGGTCTGTCGGGAAAATTATTTCAAAAATCGGTATTGCTGAGCGACATATTGCTGCTGAAGATGAAACCGCAGGAGATATGGCAATTAAAGCGGCAGAGAAACTTATTGAGGAGTATAGTATAGATAAGAGCCTAATCGACTATGTGATATTAGTAACCCAAAGTCCAGATTATTATCTACCTACAACGGCTTGTGTGATTCAGGATAAGCTAGGCTTATCAACATCAATTGGAGCCATTGATGTAAACCTGGGATGTTCTGGATTTATATATGGGCTTTCCCTCGCTAAAGGACTAGTTCTCGGAGAAATGGCTGAAAATGTATTGTTACTTACATCTGAAACTTATTCAAAACATATTCATCCAAAAGATAAAGGAAACAGAACGATCTTTGGCGATGCAGCCTCTGCAACCTTAATTTCCACAAATGGAGTCGCGGAGATAAAAAGGTTCTGCTTTGGAACTGATGGACGGGGGGCGAATAACCTGATTGTTAAGACTGGCGGATTCAGATGCCAAAGTCGGTTAAATGATTTGTTAATTGACGAATTTGGAAATCCCAAATCATCAGATTATTTATTTATGGATGGATCAGAAATCCTTAAGTATACTTTAGATTATTTTCCTCCATTAGTTGTTGACACACTGTGGAAGAATAATTTGGAACAAAAGGATATTGACCTATTTGTATTTCACCAGGCAAATAAATTTATAATGGAACTTCTACGAAAAAAAATGAAAATTGAGGAAGATAAATTTTATCGTTTTTTCGAAAAGGTTGGGAATACAGTTTCTTCCACTATACCAATTGCATTAAGAGAAGCGTTAAATAATGGAGTATTAGAGGGTAAAACAAATGTACTTCTTGCAGCCCCAGGCCTAGGATATTCTTGGGGCGGAGCGATAATCGAATTTAACTAATTTCTAAAATTTAAGAACACTAAATTCAACTTTATAAAGTTAAGATCAAAATTTATGAAACCAAAATATATTGATCATATAGGTATTGCAGTGAAAAGTCTTGATGAAAGTATTCCCTATTATGAAAATCTTTTAGGAACTAAGTGCTATGCAATTGAGGAGGTAAAAGAACAATTTGTAAAGACTGCCTTTTTTCTACTAGGTCAGACAAAAATTGAATTGCTTGAATCAACTGATCCTGATGGACCCATAGGAAACTTTATCGAAAAAAGAGGTGAAGGAATACATCATCTTGCATTTGCTGTAGATAGTACCGACGAAGCATTAACTGAAGCCAAAGCAAACGGTATTGCATTAATTGACAGGCGCTCAAGAAAAGGGGCAGAAAGAATGAATATCGGTTTTTTACATCCAAAATCAACACATGGTATCCTGATTGAATTTTGTTCAAAATAAAAAATAATGTGTTGAAAGTGATCCGTTTTGTAAATAGTATTTTTACATCCAATTCATTTATAGTAGTTTTTGAAGGTGATAATTCTGCCTGGGTGATTGATCCTGGTGATAGTATTCCAATTTTACTGTGGTTGAAAAATAGCAATAAAAAACTTATTGGAATATTAATTACTCATGCTCACTTCGATCATATTTACGGCATTAATGATTTGTGCGATAACTTTCCTGAAATTAAAATCTATGCTTCAAAACAAGCCAGAGAGGGCATGTTTTCTGCAAAACTAAATAGTTCGTTTTACACAGAAACTCCGTTTGTTGTCAAATGCAACAATATTAAGATTGTAGATGAACCTGATCAGATTCTTTTATCGCACAATATTTATGCTAATGTAATTTCTACACCGGGACACAATAATGATTGTTTGTCTTTCGAAATAGAGAATAATCTATTTACAGGCGATGCGTTGATTCCGGGTATCAAGGTACATACAAAATCAAAATACAGCAATAAATCACTCGCATTCAATTCAATTCAAAGGATATTTAAGCAATTTAATGAGAATACTATTATATGGCCCGGTCACGAAAACGAATGTGAATTAAAATATCTGATTGCAGAAAAATGAATATTTACACCTTGAAAGTCTGTAAAGAGGACGACGTGTCCTTATTAATTAATTTTATAAAAAATTATTGGAATAAGGATCATGCGTTTGTTAAGTCTAAAGAATTACTTCGTTTCCAGCATTATAATCCACTTAAGAAGGAATATAACTTTATATTAGGAGTAAATAATCAAACAAAAGAGATAGATGGTATAGTTGGATTAATACCTTTAAGTCAATATGATCCGGAACTGGAAAAATACAATGAGACCTGGGGTGGAATTTGGAAGGTACGTACTGATGTTAAGAACGATGAAATAGGGATTCTGGGATTATTATTATTTGAAGAATTTCATAAATACAATAGCAGGGGTGGTATAGGCATGAGTACTATTGCTACAATGTTTTATAAGCTTATGAAATATAAAATTTGTATTTTAGATCAATATTATATACTGAATAATGAATGCAATGAATTCAAAATAGCCAGTATCCCTCTATCCCAAAAAACAGCTGCTATTCCTTTAAAAAAAGAAAGACATATAATCAAAGATATAGATGATATTTCAACGGTTCAGGAAGGATCTATTGATGCAGGATATTGGCCTCGCAAAAGTCTAACTTACTTAGAAAACCGGTTTCAAAAGCATCCAATCTATACTTATCAATTTTGGGGAATATATGACAAGGATTTGAAATTGAAAACCATACTGGTTATAAGAGCGATTGAGATAAATAACAGCAAAGCCATTAGAATTGTAGATGTTTTTGGATCACTATCAGGAATAGGTTCCATAAAAAAAGGATTAATAGAATTATTAAAAAAAGAATCTGCGGAGTATGTTGATATATTAAATTTCGGCATTTCTCCCGAAATATTTGCAGAACTGGGGTTTGAGCATTTGGATGTTAATGGCGAAATAATTATCCCAAATTACTTTGAGCCTTTTATGCGAAAAAATATTGTAATTAACTGTGGGTATAAAGCACCTTACAATTATGTAATGTTTAAAGGTGATTCAGACCAGGATAGACCAAGTATAATAAATTAGAAATGAATACGAAAGTAACGATAATAATGTATCATTATGTACGTGAAATACAAAATAGCCGATATCCCGATATAAAAGGATTAGAAATTAAGCAATTTAAAGAGCAACTCATTTTTCTAAAGAAATATTATACATTTATTACTATGGAACAATTAATTGATTCCATTGAGAATAGTCGTTCACTTCCAACCAAAGCAGTTTTGCTTACATTTGATGATGCTTATATAGACCATTTCACTCAAGTACTTCCCGTTTTACTTGAAAATAAAGTTCAAGGATCTTTTTTCCCTCCGGCAAAAGCGATTAAAGAGAATGCTATACTGGATGTTAATAAAATCCACTTCATTCTGGCATCCTGCCTTGATAAACACTTAATTATTAATGATATTTTTAATTTACTAAATAAATATAGAGAAAATTTCACCCTGGAATCCAATGAACACTATTTCCAAAAGCTTGCAAAGCCTAACAGATTCGATTCTGCAGAAGTGATATTTATAAAACGACTACTTCAAGTTGAACTTGCCGATGATTTGAGAAAAATTATTATCAATGAATTATTTTCTAACTTTGTAGGTATGACAGAGGCAGCTTTTTCAGGTGAATTATACATGAGCATTGACCAAATAAAAACAATGTTAAGAATGGGTATGCACATAGGTTCACATGGTTATGATCATTTTTGGTTAAACTCGCTTAACAAAGAAAAACAAATAAATGAAATTGAAAAATCAATAGAATTTTTATCTGAGATTGGTGCTGATACAAGTTATAGGTCCATTTGTTATCCTTATGGTGCCTATAATGATCTTACAGTTCAGATATTAAATGAGTATAATTTTAAGTTAGGGTTAACCACCAATATAGCAATTGCAGACATCAAAAATGAAAACAGATTTACGTTTTCAAGGCTGGATACAAATGACATGCCTAAAAGTCAATATTCAAAAACAAATGATTGGTACTTAAAGGGATGATATTTGTCAATTAATTCAAATATAATCGTTTATTATTAGACAAAATAAATTAGAAAAAATGAACCCTTACAGAATTGATATTGCAGTACTGATCCTATTTTTTGCCAGGCCCGATCATTTCGAAAAAGTTTTTAATGAAGTTAAAAAGGCAAGACCATCAAAGTTATATTTATACCAGGATGGCCCCAGGGAAGGAAGGCCTGATGATATAGCAAAGATTAAAGCATGCAGGGAAATTGCTGAAAAAATTGATTGGGAATGCGAAGTCCATACAAACTACCAGGAAAAGAATTTAGGCTGTGATCCATCGGAATATATCAGCCAGAAATGGATGTTTGAAGCGGAAGAAATGGGAATAATACTGGAAGATGATGACGTTCCGTCTCAATCCTTTTTCCCTTTTTGCAAGGAACTCCTTGAAAAATATAAGGATGACAAGCGGATTTATTGTATTTCAGGTATGAATCATTTGGATGAGTACAAAAATGATATTGCCGACTATATTTTCACAACACATCAAAGCATCTGGGGATGGGCTACATGGAAAAGATGTATTGATTTATGGGATGTTAAGATGCCTTTCCTGGAAGATAAATATGCTTTAGAAGTTTTAAGTAAAAATTTACCCGGTTTCCGCGATACTGTAAAAACCTGTACATGGCACAGGGCAAGCGGGATAGAATGGTATGAATCCATCTCATGGGCAGCCCAAAATCTGAATTCCATGCTTAATATCGTGCCAACAAAAAACCTGATATCAAATATAGGAATTGGTGAAAATGGAACCCATGGTGCGGGTTCAATTAAAGAACTACCTAAAGCTATCAGAACGCTTTTTAATAAAAAAACTTTTGAATTAAGTTTTCCACTCAGGCATCCTTCATTTATTATTGATGATTCCTTGTATTTAGAGAAACTAAATCGGGTAACAGGTAATGGACACCCCATTGTAAGTCAAATCAGAAGTATTGAAAGTACAATGCGGCGATTCTATTATGCAAATAAACAAGAAAAAAAGAAAAAAATACTCCGAATACCGAAAACCATTCAGCTTATGATGGGAAAAAGAAATATACATTGAATATATTAATCGGGAATACCCAGGAGTTTAATCCACAAATAGGTGGTGTAGAGAAGGTTTCGTCTACTCTGGCTCATAAATTTTCTGAAATGGGCCATACCGTGTTATTTATTGCTTGTATTAAATCAATATATAGTAAACCATATACCCCGGTAGTTGAACAAATTATATTACCGGATGAAAAATGTGATTCGGACCTTAATAAAAGACTGCTCATTTCAACATGTATTACCAGAAAAATCGATATCATATTAAATCAGGCGGGCAATATTATAGAATTTACGCGGCTTTGTTCCTTTATTTCAAAAGAACTGCAAATCCCATTGATATCAGAAATCCATATTAATCCAATGAATAGGATATCATCAATCATGGATTATAAGTTTTCATCAATCAATAGGTACAGTTATTTAAAAGCAATTGGACGGATGTTATTGATGCCATTAAGATTCAGAAGTATTTTAAAACAAGAAAAGATATTATATCGGGAAGTATGCAATCTAAGTAACAAAGTTGTTATATTATCAAAAGAGTATTTGAAAGAATTAAACTTTATAACGGGATATAACAATTTCCACAAAGTTGTCGCGATAGCGAATCCCCACAGTTCATTGTTGAGTGTAAGCCGATTTAGAAAAGAAAAGGTGGTTTTATTTGTTGGCCGCTTAGATTTTGATCATAAAAGGCCTGACCGGTTGATATCCATCTGGGAGAAAATGTACAAAGATTTCCCGGAATGGAAACTAAAACTTGCAGGTGATGGGCCCTACAGACAGCAACTGGAAGATTATGTTCAGAAGAAAAAAATCCGAAATGTTGATTTTTTAGGGTTTTGTGATACAAGCAGGCAATATGCGCCTGCTTCAATACTTTGTTCAACCTCTACTATTGAAGGACTACCAATGGTGTTGATTGAAGGTATTAGTTTTGGCTGTATACCTGTCTCTTTTGATAGCTATAACAGTGTTTATGATATTATTGAAGACCATAAAAACGGATTTATTATAAAGTCCTACAAATTAAAAGACTATGAAAAAAAGCTACGACTATTGATGAATAATAGCAATCTCAGAGAAAATATGAGCAATGAGGCTATAGAATCCAGTCATAAATTTGAAATAGATACTATTGCGTCACAGTGGAATTTATTATTTAGAGAATTAACAGGAAGAAAAAAAAATGGCTAGGATTTATGTGTGCCATACGTATTACAATGTATACGTATCTATACTAAGAGAACAGAATTTTCAAAAATCAAATAGAGAAAAGGGAACATTAGCTCTAAGTTTAATGAGCACTGATTTTAAAGATTTAAAATCACGCATAGAAAAATCAAACCTTTTTACTGAAGTAATCGAGTTAAATGAAGTACATCCAAGGTTTTTTGAAGAAAAATTTAAATATAATCTGGAGAAGAAAAGCTGGCTTTTTAAAACTATAATAGGTGGTTTATTTTTCTGGAGGTATGTTGCAATACAGGAAGAAAAGTATCTAAATATTGATTTTTCAAATTATGAAGATATTTTTATTTACTGCGATTCGGATCCTATTGGTCAGTATTTAAATTATAAAAAAATATCTTATCATGCGGTTGAAGATGGGCTTGATTCGTGTAGAATAAATCTGGAAAAAGAACATTCCAGGTTCTTTTACATAAGATTACTATTCGCAAGATTGGGATTTGTATTTATAAATAATGGTTATTCCAATTATGCATCAGATATAGAGGTAAATAATAAAGAAGGGATACATGCATTTGGAAGAAAAGTGACAGAAGTATCAAGGAAAGAACTACTAAATCAGTTGACTAATAAAGAAAATCAACTTATCTATGATATCTTCTTTCTTGGAAATACAGAAAAAAAATTCGAAAATGACAAAAAAAATATCCTGGTCATGACCCAACCACTTTGCACTTCTGAAAAAAGGATAGAGATGTACAGGGATATTATTCAGAATCATGGAAATGGATATAATATCTATATTAAACCGCATCCTATCGACAATGCAGACTATGAAGGGGAATTCCCCGATTGTATAGTTTTAGAGCGGTTTTTCCCCATCGAAATATTGAATTTCAAATGTGATATAGAAATAGAAAAAATTATTGCCATATATTCAACATCTTTAGATGAACTAAAATTCGTGAAAGAGAAAATCCGATTGGGGATTTCTTTTTTAGATAAATATGAAGATCCGATTCTGCACAAGTATCTGGTAGACGCAGAAAAAAAAATGAAATTGATAAGGTAATACTAGTATAAATGGCATTACAGGAGAAAAAAGAATATTCAGTAAAAAAAGTTATTGTAAACTCTTCAATATATAGTATTACTAATATATTGCAGAAAGCATTATCGTTTTTTCTGTTGCCTCTTTACACTATATTTTTGACACCAGGCGACTACGGCTTAGTTGCTCTGATTTCATCATTTTTCGGATTTATAGCTTTGTTAATTACACTTGCGCTAAATGGAGCTGTCTCCAGGTTCTTTTTTTTTTACAAAAATGATGAAAGAAAACTAAAAGAATTCCTGGGCACCATTATTATCGGGATAATATTCAATTGTCTTTTATGGTTTATTCTGATTCTTAGTTTTAGAAATTTAATATCAAGTGTTTTTTTAAAGAATATTGAGTTTTTCCCTTATGTTTTCATTGCTCTTATTTCAACTGTAACTTCGCCTATTTACAGTATTTACCAGACTATATTACAAATAAAGCAGGATGCAAAAGGATATTCGACCAATAGCCTTATTTATTTTATCTTTGCTGTAAGCCTGAATTTACTGTTTATTGTTGGTTTTAAACTAGGAGCTAAGGGTCTGTTATTGGCTAATACTATTCCCAGTGTTTTATTCAGCATTATCGCTATTATAACACTTATTCATAAAAAACACATAGCGCTTGTATTTAGGTGGGCCTTTATGCTTGAATCACTTCGATATGCAATTCCATTAATACCACATTTATTATCGGGCACAATTGCTGATTATATTTCGAAAAGCATTCTGAATATCAAATCCAATCTCGCAAACATAGGATTATTTAATCTCGCCTTTCAGTTCGGGAGCCTACTTGATATTATTCAATCATCTATAAACAGTGCTTTTGTTCCAATGGTGTTTGACACATTGGATAATCATAGAGAAGCTGAACAAAAGATAATTAAAACAACAACAATTATTCTGAAATTTGTTTGTTTTTCAGGATTGGCGATTGCAATGTTCTCCAAAGAAATCGTGGTTATAATGACATCCAATATTGTTTTTCATAAAGCATGGAAAGCTATTCCAATAATTATTTTAGGGGCATTGTTTCAAAATTTATATATTTCTTATAGCAATTTAGTGTTTTATCATAGAAAAGCAACCAGGTTTATATGGATTGCTTCTTTATCAGGGAACCTGGTCCATATTATTTTTTCGGTATGGTTCACTTCAATGTTCATCTATTTTACACCTGCAATTGCAGGAGTATTGCAAAGAGTTATAATGTTTATCCTGGTTTTTCGTATTAGTCGTAGATTTGAACCGGTAAAATACGAATTAAATAAAATGATGCTTATAATTCTCTTGTTTGTTGTGGCTGTTGCTATAGGGCTTGCTCCTGATATTTTAGTACCCAAAGAACGCCTTGATTTATTCAGATTCATATGGAAAGCATTTGTTTTCATGCTGGCCACAACAATATTACTTTATGAAGACAGGTACATCATTAAAACCCAGATCACAAAATATATTTAAACACAGATATAAATCATGTGTAATTATTTAACATTAACAAATATTCACACCCATAAATAGCAATATAAACCTGGGTTTAACCTTAAATTATTATTTTTATATTATCGAATGAAAGTACTCTGGTTTTCGAATACACCTGCAAATGCAGATGAATATTTTAATGCGGAATTAAAAGGCTCAGGAGGCTGGCTGCAGGCATTAGATCAATCCCTGCAGAATAAAGTAGAACTTCATGTTGCTTTTTCGAAACAACATAACGAGGTTTTTAAATATAAAAAAACCACTTACTATCCTATACCAACCAATCAAAGTTTCTATAATAGAGCTTTAACAAGATTTTTTGGTTATTCTTACGAAAAGAAGAATCTTCCAAGGTATCTTGAAATTATAAGTCAGGTAAAACCCGATATTATACATATTCATGGTACTGAGAATCCTTTTACATGTATTATCCCCCATATAAAAATCCCATTGGTTGTCTCTGTTCAGGGAATCATAACCGTTGTAAGGGAAAAATATTGCAGTGGTTTTGATTCACACTTATTACATGTTAAAGACCGGAAAGTAAGCAGTCTGAAAAATATCCTTCTGCCATGGTCATTTTATGTACAGTTTACTATTTTCAGCAAATTAAGTGCAATCGAATTAAAAAACCTTTTATTAGTTAAAAATATAATTGGCAGAACATCCTGGGACAAGAGAGTTACTAGTATTATGGCACCTGGTAGTGAGTATTATCATGGGGATGAGATATTGCGTGATTCGTTTTATCAACATGAATGGGCTCCTCAAATTAGTGATAAAAAAATCAGCATCCATACAACCAACAGCAATGATTTTTATAAAGGGTTTGAAACAATATGCATGGCATTAAACGAGATTAATAAAATTGAAATCAATTGCGAATGGCGGATTGCAGGAATAGCCCCTAATGATCTTATAGTCAAGATAACCAAGAAGAAATTAAAAAGCGATTACCCGCAAAATGGCTTAATCTTGCTTGGAAATCTTAATCAGGATACGTTGATTAAAAGTCTTTTGCATGCAGATATGTACGTAACGGCGTCGCATATCGATAATAGCCCGAATGGATTATGCGAAGCTATGATTTTAGGGCTACCTTGTATTTCTACTTTTGTTGGGGGCGTGGGATCATTGTTAAAAGATGGAGAAGAGGGGATACTTATTCAAGATGGAGATCCCTGGGCCATGGCTGGTGCAATTCTAGAAATGCACAGAAATAAAAATAAATCAATCGTATTAGGACAGAATGCACGAAAACAAGCACTCTCAAGACATGATAGAACCAAAATAATAAACAATTTAATTGATATTTATAATAATATTATATATAAATCCAACTAGAAATTAAAATATTGAAATTCTAAATATAAAATGGTAAAAACGCAGTCATCACAAGAAAAATTAATATTCAAAGCAGCATGTGTATACTATTTGGCAGACATGCTTTTACCAGTTAGTCAATACTATTCTAGTGTATATATCAATATTTTTGCTGTTTTAGTTATCGTTTATACAATATTAAAAAATATAGAATTTAACAAAATCACACTCTTTGTTAAGCCTATAATTCTAATAATGGTATTAATAACTATTAATACCATTATTCGTGAGGGTTCTTCGAAGGGTACTATCATTGCTTTCTATTCTACAATACTAATCTTTCTGCCATCGATTCTATCTTTTTATTTAATTACAACGAATGAAATAAAAACAATTAAATTTTTAATAGCCATAATTTTGGCTTTCGTTTTTATAACTTCCATAACATCAATTTATGGCTTAATAGAGTATCCACTTGCAGCAAGAGATATGGCAACTGGAATGAAAGATGACCCCGTATTACAAATTTATTACAAAATGAATATTGCAGGTTTTTCAATTATATATATGATCCCAATACTCATTCCTATGATTTATGTACTGTTTTCTCAAAAACCATTAAAATATTATCAGCTAATAATTTTAACAATCCCGATGCTTTATTTTGTCTATAAGTCACAATATACAATTGCTATTATAATAACAGTATTCATAATAGTTGGGTCAATATTTGCAAGAAAATATACTTTTTCCAAGTTTTTATTTGGAAGTATATTCGCAGTCATATTATTTTTTATACTTCAACCAATGATCGCCGGTCTTTTTCATCAGATTTCAGCAACTCAAAGCTATGATGTAGGGATAAGGCTCAATGCTCTCGGAGACAAAATTATGGACGGTAGTACAACTTCAGAAACAATAGAACTAAGACAAAATGCGTATATAAATTCTATTGAAACGTTTTTCTCATCCCCTATTTTAGGTAATACTTTAACAAATACTGGGACTATTGGAGGTCATTCCTTTATCCTGGATATGATAGCTGGGTATGGGATAATTGGTATAATTGCCATATATCTCATGTACAGACAAATATATCGCTACTTATATAAAGTACACAGATCGTATAAATATTTTGGCTACATGATGGTTTCATTTATTTTTAGTACTATTTTGTCAATATTTAATACCTCTCCAAATTTATTTGCAATTTGTCTGTTTGTTCCTCTGGTTGCCTTCGTTATATTATTTAACAATAAAAATCACTTGATATAACATTAATAAAATTTGATAAATAATCTAAAACTTTTTCGACATCTATTAAAACAACGATAATCCAATTTTTTAAAGAGTTTTGACTAATATTTTTGAACGTCATAATAATTATAAATTTATTCAAAATTCACTTTCAAAGTTTATAAGATTAACACAAACAATATGAAATATCCTAAGATTCTAATCATTGCAATTGGCAGAATAAATCTAATTGACACTGCAAATAATGGTTTACTCTTAAGAAATTTATTTGGTAATTGGCCAAAAGATAATATGGCTCAGATATATAGTAGTGGTAGTAACGGAGATATTGGATTTTTCGCACATTATTATCAGTTAGGTCCAAAAGAACGCCATTTGGGCAGAATGTTTTATACAATTAAGATCAATGACCAAAATCCAGTAAAAAAACAATCCCTATCTCCAAATCTACTTCATAATAAGTTGAGCATAATCTCAAAGTTTAAGAATTTGCTGAAACGAATTATAATAGATACAGGACTTTACGAATTCATCTTTCGACCTCGTTTATCAACTAAAATTTTATCTTGGGTAAAAGAATTTCAACCTGATATTATTTTTGCTCAAGGTTATAACCTTACTTTTACATGGCTACCAGTCATGTTAAAGGAGAGGCTTGATTTATCTCTAATTTATTATCCAACAGACGATTGGCCAGTTGATTTATACATAAATAAAGGACGATTCAATCCATTAATAACTCCTCTGATTCGTCGAGCAGTTTCAAGCGCTTCGAAAAGAATAGTAGAAAAAGCTTCTTTACGAATAGCGTTTAATCGATTTATGCAGGAAGAATATGTGAAGAGATATAAAAAAGAATTTACAATCTTAATGCATGGCGATTCAATCTCCCGCTTTAAGTCTTTGGTGCCTGTCAGGCACGCTGCTTCAAATGAGATTTGGATTGTGAGCACAGGTGCTTTTGATGAACATAGGTATCCTCTCTTGTTTGACCTCGATAAAGCTTGTGGTATATTAAAAGAAAAAGAGTATAATCTTAAAACAACTATATTCCCGGTTAATACTATTGATGAGTTATTGCCATCTGGCAATTCTTTTAAACATATAGATTTTGAACCCTGCCCCTCCCACGATAAGTTAGCAGCTATATTAAAGGGGGCGGATATTCTTTTTTTACCTGAAAGATTTGATTCAAGCTCAGAAGATATACGTCTTTGTGTATCATCAAAAGCTCATCTTTTTATGTTTAGCGAAAAACCCATAATAGTATATTCATCTCAAAAGACTGGGATTGCCCGTTATGCAACTGAAGAAGGGTGGGCAATTGTAGCAGAAAAGCAAGATCCAAAGGTTCTTGCAAAGGATATTGAAAAATTGATTTTAGATAAAGTATACTGTAATCTTTTAATCGAAAAAGCGAATACTACTTCCCAAAAGAATCACGATCTTTTATCGATTCAAGATACATTCAAAGAACTGGTTTGTTCAGTAGTAAATAAATGATAAGTAGAAATGAATAATTACCACCGAATTCAACTTGTTATCCTATCGTATAACCGCATGGATTGCCTGCCCAGGCTTTTTGATGAGCTATTGCTACCAGCAGCACAATTGGGGGTTCAGGTTACTTTTGTTGATAACAACTCTGAATTACCATTGCAGGATTTTCTTCGGGAGTACTTTTCTGTTCCGAATATAGAAATTATTATCAATAATGAAAACTTTGGAGTAGCCAAAGGCCGCAATATAGGTTTTAAAAGATGTCAGAGGGAGTTTGTAGTCTACCTGGACGACGATTCACTCATTGAATTAACAAATCTGGAATGTATCCCTGATGTATTTGACAATACACCAGAGGCAGGCATTCTTGCTTTTCGGGTTATACATGGGCTCGATGAGTGTGCTCAAAATGATTATGGAAAAGAGACACTTGCTGTTGGCAATTTTCATGGTGCGGGTCATGCAATCCGTACTGATTTATTAAAGGAAATAGGGTATCTTGACGAGAACTGTTTCTTTGGGGCAGAAGAAATTGAATTTTCAATGCGAGCATTAGTTGCCGGTATGAAAACTATATATACACCCGGTATTTTAATTCGTCATTATAGCTTTCCACGTACTGGAAAAGATAGTTTTAAACGTCGTATTAATTGGGCCAGGAATTATGCCATGGTACTTTTTCGGTATCTTCCCTTTCTAAAAGCTTCATTATTCAGTTTTAGATTATTAGTGTCATATTTAGTTGATAAAATAAGTGTCATATCCTTCCTAATTCCTTTTGCAATGATACATGGTGGAATAAGAGGTTTAAAAAGTAAAAATACTTTAAGTGCTGAAGGAGTCGCATTCTATTCAAATCCTGAAACCAGGCCCGAATTGGGGAATTTAAGTATATATTCAAAGTTTTACAAAAGAGTGTTTAAGAGAAATAAAATATCTTTATGATATCACATCAACACTTCATCTGTTTCAAGAAAAACTGATGTGATTTCAGCTCTTTAACACCATTTAGCAAGAAAAGATGAAGTAAGCGCTACCTCAAAATTAATTATGAAAGTATTATACTTATATGCTGAACTCATGGGTTATCAAATACCCATACTGAAAGAATATGTTACTAAGCACAAAGCTGAAGTTTATGTAATTCATTGGGATCATAAAAAGCTGACTCCCTACGTACCACCAGCGTTAGATAACATTTATTATTATAGCAGATCTGCATTTTCTATCAAACAGCTTAAAGAATTTATCCTAAACCTAAATCCTGATATAGTCTATATTTCTGGTTGGATGGATAAGGGATACTTAGCTGCGGTAAGACACTTACGCAAGATTGGAGTTCCTGTTGTATGTGGGATGGATGATATCTGGTGGAAAACAGTAAAGCAAAGAATTGCGGGTATACTGTTTCCACCTTTCAGAAAAATGTTTTTTAGCCATGCCTGGGTAGCTGGCCCCTATCAATATGAATACGCTAAAAGATTAGGCTTTGATAATACAGAAATTATTCATAACTGCTTGAGTGCTGATATTGAAGAATTTAATCGAACTTATACTGAGACAATAGGCAAGAAAAAAAGTAAATATCCACATCGTTTTTTTTATGCAGGCAGGTTTGAATCCACAAAAGGAATTGAAATACTAATACAGGCATGGGTCGAGATTAAAGAGAAAAGAAAAGACTGGCAATTATATTTAGCAGGAAATGGATCTTTACACAATAAAATTGCTTCCCATTCGGATATTGTAGTATTGAATTTTATGCAACCCGAATTATTAGTGAAAGAAATTGAAAACTCAGGCTGTTATATTTTACCCAGTAGGTTTGAACCTTGGGCGTTGGTATTGCATGAGTTCTCAGCTGCAGGATTTCCTATTATCTGCTCAGATATCTGCGGTGCTGCGCCGGTTTTTGTAACAACAGGGTATAATGGTTTTACTTTTAAATCAGGCGATGTTAAGGACCTTATTCAGAAAATGCTTAAAATTATAGAATCAAGTGATGAAGAACTGATACGAATGGCAGAAAATAGTCATAAACAAGGGCAGAAAATTTCCCCGGAGTTGTCGGCAGCAAGCTTTATATCTATATTAAAATAAATGCATAGTATCACTACTTGTTAAATACATAATTGTAAAGTTAAAAACACTTCTAATGCCAGATATTTATGTTCAATATGGCTGTGGCCATTCAGCACCGAAAGAGTGGATAAATTATGATATCTCACCAACTCTTAGAATTCAAAAAATACCAATAATAGGTAAATTGCTAAAGCCCCATTTGAATTGCGTCTTTCCAGATAATGTGCGTTATGGAGATATTATTAAAGGGCTCCCATATAAAAAAAATGCTTGTGACGGGATTTATTGTTCACATACCCTTGAACATCTATCCTTTGAAGATTTCAGATTTGCATTGAACAATACATTTAAAATACTAAAACAAGGTGGTATTTTTCGATGTATTGTTCCGGATTTTGAATATTATGTCAAAGAATATATCAAATCTGTTGATAATGGAAACAGTTCCGCCAGCATTGATTTTTTTAACGGCACTCTGTTAGGTTTTGAAAACAGGCCTAAAGGGATGAAAGGCTTGTTAACTTCGTTTTTAGGAAACTCACGCCATTTATGGATGTGGGACAGCAGATCTTTATCCGTTGAATTGAAGAATGTTGGATTTACAACTGTAAGAATTTGTAAGTTCAATGACTAAGATACTCCCCATTGTTCGGACAATAAATGCAGCAAGTTAAGATATTTATGCGCTGCTATTTTTCCCTCGGACAAATCGGGAAATAACTTTTTGGTATTCAACACCAAAAAAAGTTATTCTCGATTTAGGCCGCTAATACATACCGCTGTTTAGGCGTTTGATAATCTAAAGATTGATGTATTCTCACATGATTGTAAAACTGAAAATACTTTTCCAGCCCTTCCCATAAAGATAGACCATTTTCATACACATTCAAATACACATTTTCATATTTTACTGACCGCCACAATCGTTCAATAAATATATTATCCAGAGCTCTCCCTTTTCCATCCATTGAAATTTTTATATTATTATCAATTAGTGTATTAATAAAGATATCACTGGTAAATTGACTCCCCTGATCGGTATTAAAAATCTCAGGAGTACCGTTATTTTTAATGGCCTCCTTTAGCACTTCGGTGCACCAGTCTGCACTCATAGAGTTTGATAATGACCAATGGACAACGTATCTGCTGTGCAAATCGATAATGGCAGTCAAATACATAAATCCTTTTTTCATCGGGATGTAGGTAATATCCATCGCCCAAACCTGGTTGCATTTTTCTATCTTCAGACCTTTAAGCAGATAAGGGAATTTGTAGTGCGTTTTATCACTGATCGTTGTACGAGGTTCTCTGTAAATTGTCTGCCAGTTAACCAACTTCATCAAGCGGCGAACTCTCTTTATATTTACCTTATATCCAGATAATATGAGTATTGCTGTTAATCTTAATGCTCCGTAGAAGGGAGTCGAAAAATACTGTTCATCCAACTCACGCATGATTGCCAGGTTTTCGTCTGATTCGCCTACAGGAACATAGTAAAAGCTACTCTTGCTAACAGAAAGCATTTCACATTGAATCGATATACTCAACACCGAACTGTCTGGTTCAATCATGTCCTTTCGCTCTTCAAGATTGATCATTGTAGCTTTTTTTTTAGCCAATCATTCT
>CAIXCY010000173.1 GCA_903918045.1 uncultured Bacteroidia bacterium | reverse complement strand
TGCAGATATCTACACATTAATCAATCATTCAGGAGTTACCCTAAAAGTGACGAACTACGGAGGGAGAATAACCTCATTACTTGTTCCTGATAAAACCGGAAAATCAGGAGATATCGTCCTGGGTTTTGACAGTCTTGCAGGATATCTGGCCAATAATCCCTATTTCGGCGCTATCGTCGGACGTTATGGAAATCGCATTGCCAAAGGAAAATTCGAAATTGACGGAAACCAATATACCCTGGCACAAAACAACGGCGTTAATCACCTTCATGGGGGGATAAAAGGATTTGACAAAGTAGTCTGGAAAGCCGAAGATTTCAAAACCGATAAATCGGTCGGGATAAAATTAACCTATTTAAGTCATGATGGAGAAGAGGGATATCCGGGAAACCTTAAATCAGTGGTAACTTATACGTTGACGGACGATAATCAATTAATTTTTGATTATAGCGCAACAACTGACAAGTCAACCCCCATTAACCTGACTCAGCACAGCTATTTCAACCTGGCAGGTTCTGGCGATATCAAATCACACGAAATAATGATTGCAGCCTCGAAATATACCGTTGTCGACAGCACCCTAATTCCAACCAATGAATTGCGCGACGTAAAAGGGACTCCGTTCGATTTTACATCAGTCAAAGCAATCGGGAAAGACCTAGTTGCAACCGGTGGAACCCCAATTGGATTCGATCATAACTTTGTTCTGAACATAAAAGAGCTCAAGGAGCTGGCTGTGCGGGTAGTTGAGCCTGTAAGTGGCAGAATCATGGAAGTTTATACCGATCAACCGGGTGTGCAGTTTTATACCGGAAATTTCCTTGACGGAACTATAACAGGCAAATACGGGAATGTTTACAAACAATATTCCGGTTTCTGCTTCGAAACGCAGCATTTCCCAGATTCACCGAACCACCCGGCGTTTCCAACAACGATCCTTAAACCGGGCGAAACGTATCATACCACAACAATTTATGCCTTTTCTGCGAAATAGGGATTGAAATCCGGCTACTAAAGTTAAAAAGAAGAAACTAAGGTTTTAATGAAATATTTGGTTTAACTCGCACGAAAATACCAGGTTAACATTTATGATCGTTTAATAATCACCAATGAAGCACATTACAATCCTTTTAATCCTGTTGGTTAACTTCAGTAGTTCGTTTTCGCAGGATTCGGTTTTCAACCTTAGCAGCCCAAACGGAAAGGTTAAAGCAAAGTTGAATCTTTCACCTGAAGGAATTCCAACTTATGCCATTGACTTTAATGGCAAACCGATATTGGGAGAATCAACTTTAGGGATAAAGCTTTCGGATGGTGATTTTACAAAAGGGCTTAAAATAGAATCTGTATCTGAGACAAAAGCTGTACATGACCAATACAAGCTTTTTTCCGGAAAACGGGAACAGTGTATTTACAATGGAAATGAGAGAACAATCCGGTTTTCGAATTCAAATCACCAACCTGTTGAACTGATTTTCAGAATTTCGGATGACGGGGCTGCATTTCGCTATTTCCTGCCCGAAAAATCGGAAACTGTGCGAAAAATAATTGCAGAAAATACCTCATTCCAGCTAACCTCCGGATCAAAGATCTATATGAGTCCCTGTCCGGACCTCTATATGGGATGGTGTAACTCTCAGCCCTCGTATGAAGATTACTATTTTCAGGGAGAGGATATTGGCAAACAATCGCCCTACGCCGCAGGATGGGTTTTCCCTGCGCTTTTCCATAAAGATAATACCTGGATACTTTTAACCGAAACCGGATTGGATGGCACCTATTGCGGAACAAGGCTTCAGCAATCATCAATTAAGGGAAACTATAAAATCGGTTTTCCGCAGGAGGGTGAAAGAACCTCTCCCCTCTCCCCGGTTTATCCCGAATCCAAAACTCCCTGGCTTACCCCGTGGAGAATCATTGCGATCAGTGACGGACTAAAAACACTGATGGAATCGACCCTCGAAACCGATCTGGCTATACCGGCAAAGGAGGCTGACTATTCTTTTGTAAAACCAGGCAGGGCTTCGTGGAGCTGGATCATGAAGAAAGACGAATCGATAACCTACGATATTCAAAAAAACTACATCGACTGGTCGGCTTCCATGAAATGGGAATACTGCCTTATTGACGTAAATTGGGATACAAAAATAGGCTACGATAAAATCAAGGAGCTGGCAGAATATGCAGCCACGAAAAAAGTCGGAATAATTTTATGGTATAACTCAGCCGGAAGCTGGAATACCGTTACGTATCACCCCAAAGACCGTTTGCTTTTTAACCTGAACAGGGAAGCCGAGTTTAAACGGATCAGTGAAATGGGAATCAAAGGGATAAAGGTCGATTTCTTTGGTGGAGATGGACAGTCGATGATGAAGTATTACAACGACATCATGCAGGATGCGCTGAAGTATAAGTTATTGGTGAACTTTCATGGCGCAACCTATCCAAAAGGGTGGCAGCGAACCTATCCCAATTTGTTGACCATGGAGGCTGTGCGTGGATTTGAGAATGTAACGTTTGATCAAAAATGGGCCGATCTGGAGGCAAATCATTGCTGTATGCTCCCATTTACCCGTAATGTTTTCAGCCCTATGGATTTTACTCCTGTCAACCTGACTGAGGTTCCAGGGTTAGCGCGTAAAACATCTGGCGCGTTTGAACTTGCCCTTTCGGTCATCTTCCAATCGGGGATTCAGCATTGGGCAGAGAGTCCTGAAGGGATGGCGACTGTGCCCGATTATATCCGGGAATATATGAGCTTAATACCAACCACCTGGGATGAGACCCGCTTTATTGACGGTTTTCCGGGGAAATATGTGGTGATGGCACGTAAGTCTGGTACAACCTGGTATATCGCAGGAATTAAC
>CAIXCY010000172.1 GCA_903918045.1 uncultured Bacteroidia bacterium | reverse complement strand
TCATATCCCAGATAATGATATGGATGAGCTACGGCAGTTCGATGATTCTTGTTTATTAAGCAACTAAATCTGCATTAATGTGCAATACATAGCCTAGTTTAGTCATATATTCATTGCAGTCTTCCCAGAACAAACCAAATGCTTTTACATCAGCCAGTCCAATTCTTGCTAAAACGTCACGAACTATTTCGGGATCTTCCCCTTCAATTTCTCCTTCCATAAATGCATTTTCGGCCCATTGCACCAATTCATTGAGACTTGATTTATGTTGTAAATAATTCAATAAATGAATTGCCAACTCCTGTTTTGTGATTATCATATTATTTCTAATTTTATATCTCCTTTATCTATAGGGTATTTTTCATGTATCTCCACTAGAACCCCATTTTCATTATAAATCTCTTGCCAAAATGCCAGAGTTACTTCCGCATGGTCCACAATTTTTTAATATCGTGCTTTCCAACCATTCCGACCTTCTATGTCAAACCAGTATTTTTTTGAACCAGAACCATCGCTTCGCAAAATGGGAATTTCTTCTTATTTTCTTCTCGTTTTTTAATATTCAAGGATTTAGCATTAAATTAATTAAACGATCGATAAAGCAAATATACAGAAATTTGTTAATTGCAGGATTTATTTAAACCTGAATAGTCCTGTTTTAATTTATTCCAATTATGTCGCTGTTTCTGTAAACCTATTTCAGGACTATCCAACACCATGCCTCATCTTGATTATTGTTTACATTGAGGGTCTAACCTGCATTTACTTTTTCAAATTATGTCACCTTTTCAGGGTTCGGATAAGTTTAATCGTCTTGTTTTTGCTATAATCATGTTACCCCTTCGGGGTTTGTAACGATCAATTCAGCGGATGACGCATTCCATTGCTCAATTCATTCTTAATTCCTTAATTCCTTCATTTTTTTGATTCGCCCCCTCGCACTTTCTCCCCCTCGCTACTCCACCTCACTCTGTGCCCACTCTTCCCTCAGCCGTTTCCCCAGAATTGTATAGATGATTATTTTTAGATCGAGTAAGAGATTTTGGTTTTTGACATATTCGTTGTTGATGCGCACCTTTTCGGGGTAGAGGATCTGATCGTTGAATCAGATTAGTTTGATTGGCTCGAACCAAACCTACTGTCAGATAGTAATGCTGTCTTGTCTAATGAACTCTAAACCAATTTTATCTTTTAATATTCGCTTCTGTATGGTTTCATTCTGGTGAGGACCTGGAAATGATGGATTACACAATATTGGTTTTTTGATTTGTGTAGTTAAATTGGGATGATGCTCTCTGAAGCTTAAAATAGTTTCTTCAAACTTTTCCCTTGCATCTTTTAGCCAACCTCTACCATCTGGTCGATTTTTTATTTCAATAAAAACTATAGAATTGTCATATTGTAGAAAACCTTCACATCTTTTGATTAAGTCGTTACTTGATGAAATATCCGAATTGGATGAAAATTGAGAATCAATTCTATTCTCATCATCAAGAGAATAGCACCCTGTTCGGTAAATAGGAACGCACCAATCCACAGCTTTGAAGGTTATCTGGGTATTAGAATTGTTAACTATAATAAAATCAGTTGCTGGGTCAGGATTTATGGCATTAACTTTTGCCGGTATGTTATTCGCTCCATCTACATCGCTTATTCCAAATGTTTTATTTGGGATGTCTTGTAAACATTGAACTAATTCCGTTTGGCAATTTCCTTGAAAATTATAGCACGGTTTTGCAAAAAAATCTACTGACATAAATCTTCAAGGTCTAATAGTTTCGAAAATTCATCGTTTGCTTCAGCCAAGCCATCATTAAGTTTGTTTTCATCTGAAGGTAAACCCTTATAATCTTTCAATTTTTCGATGGTCCCGATTTTTTCATCTAATTGGTAAACAACTAAGTTATTTCCTTCAACAGTTGATTGTAAGGGAACTATGGAGTTAAGTTTTAATTTTAAATCATTAGTATTTACTTTTTGCTGTAATCTATTTGCCTCGACGCATAGTGTTAAATAAACCAACAAATAAGGGCTATGCGTTGTAATTATCAATTTATTTCCTTCGTTCTTATTATTGAATTCTAAAAGACTAAAAAGAATTTGCTGCTGAGAAATTGGAAATAAATTTTGCTCGGGTTCTTCAACAATGTTTATTAAAGCAGAGGGAAGAGCCTCCAAAAACTTAAATCGCATTTCACGTTGATGGCCATTAAGTTTTTTATCGTTTTTTATGCGTACTTTGATTTTATCCTGTTTTCGCTGTTCTTCAAGCGACAATTCTTTTATGCTTACATCTTTTTCCTTACCAAGATTTTCAACCAAATATCTGGTTACTAAATAAAGCGGAATTGTAGATTGAAAACCACTTGCAGCTTCTGATAGTCGCAATTCATAACCTTCCTTCTTATCTAATATATGAGCAAGTTTGTTTTGTTTATCATATCTGAACTGAATTTTACCAATTGGCATTTCAATGCCAGTAGAATACAGATTTCTGGAACTATCGTATTCATCCAGGAAAGTATAAAGTGGAAGTGGCAGGCTCCTAAGTTTATCCGGCCTGTCAACAACAGCTAAAAAATTTCTTTCGGCAGGAACATACATAATCTTGGGCAAAGCATAATCAGAAGATAATGCCCAGCTAATATTTAAATGACTATTTTGAAAAGTAAAGTGAAGGGCTTTGCCTTGATATTCTATTTCTGATTCTTTTTTTAAATAGTGGTCAATTCGTTGATATCTCAGCAGTTTTTGAAATCGTTTGAAAGTATTGACATTTTCAGGTGTTGTGATTCCACGTGTCATATCTTTCTCCAACCAACTCAGTGTCGAAAACAACTTTGCAACCGTGCTTTTACCGCTCCCCTGGTTGCCAATAAACACGGTAACTTTCTTAATGTCCATCCAGCCATCATTTTCAAGCATCCCTTCTTTGATGGGCCCGAAGTTTTTGATTCTTATTTTGCTCATAGCGAATTTCTTTGATCTCAAATATACTAGTTTTTATCCCAATATTTCAATCAACAACTTCTGTTTGAAATTTCTTCTTGTATCATAAAACTTCTGTTTTATGATACATACTGACTAGTCTTGATTTTTGTTTACTTTTTCTGTAAACCTATTTCAGGACTAGACAACTAGACACCCCATTGCCTCATCGCCCTTTTCCCGAACCGCTACACTAATCGGGACTCCGCTTCGCTACGCGCCCCTGTGCCCACTCTTCCTTCAGCCTTTTCCCGAGAATAGTATAGATAATAATCTTAAGATCGAGGAAGAAATTCTGGTTTTTGACATATTCGTTGTTGATGCGCACCTTTTCGGGGTAGAGGATTGCGTCGTTGATTTTGATTGAATCATCTGGCATGGCCAGGAACTCTTTCGAGTGAAAATAATTGAACTCTGTAACCATCAGTATTCGTATAATTGAATACCTGGAATGAATTTGAAATCCTTTAGATTGTAAGTGAAAAGTTTTAGATTGAAAGTTAGTGCTGTTGCTGCAATTATTGCGTCAGGAATTAATAATCCATGGCTTAATCTGTATTGTTCGATCAGTTCAATGGTAAGCTTTGAAGTGGTTTCATTAAAATGTATAATGTGATATGCTTTGAGTCTTTTCTTTAATTGGATTGATTCTGACTTGTTTCTTGCCCCCTGTAGTAACTCCATTAAGGTAACAGAAGGAATCAAAATATGATCAAGACCAATGTATTCTAATCTGGTTCGTGTTTCTAAATCTCCCCTGAACCAGGAAATGAAAATGTCTGTATCGCAAAGAATCAGTTTCTTTTCCATCCTTTGGTCCGAATATCATCAAGTGAAATCTTTCTGTCACTCCATATCCCTGAAAAATCATCTATAGAGGGTTTTTTTTCTGCCCATTCAATAGGTGCTTCTTCAATGTTTATATTTTGCATTGTCTTTTTTTTATTTACAGTAACTTCTTTTATGAAATTAAATTTCTTAAGTAGTGTAATGAAAAATGACACATTTTCACTGCCTTCAATTTTTATAGTAATTGTATCCATTTAATTTATTATTAGAAAAATGCTCAGAATGAAGATTTATGTTTGTTAATAATGCAATGAGTAACAAAGATAGTAAATTTAGAGGTTGGAATCCTTGCTTATTCCTTCATTTTTCATTCTTCATTCACTTTCTTGCCACCAAGGAAGGCCTCACCCCGGCCCTCTCCCAAGGCGAGGGTGACTTATGATTTGAAATCGTACACGGTATAGGAATAGTTCCTTTCAAATTACCGAATTTTCAAATTTTCACATTCCCGCATTACCAAATTCCCGCATTAGCACATTATCGCATTACCACATTATCAAATCGCCCCATCTCCCTTTCTCCCTTTCGCCGCATCGCCCGCCCTATCGCCCTTTCTCCCCCTCTTTCAGTCTACTCTGTGCCCACTCTTCCTTCAGTCTTTTACCCAGAATGGTATAGCTGATTATTTTAAGATCGAGGAAGAAATTTTGGTTTTTGACATATTCGTTATTGATGCGCACCTTTTCGGGGTAGAGGATTTGATCGTTGAAGCTGATCGGATCATCCTGATTGGCCAGCAGCTCCTCTTCGTTTGAGAATCGCATACTGGCTGCGCCGGTTAATGCGGGTTTGATGGATAGGAGCAATCGGTCAGCTCCTTTTAACTGATCTGCATAACCGGGGACATCCGGTCTGGGTCCTACAAAACTCATATCTAATTGGAATAATCTTGCAAATTATCCGATGGGATTTATTATTTGATTTTTTCCAGGTAATGCTTTACAATTCCATGTACCTCCTGTGCAAAGGCATAAAAAATAATGGCTTGTTTAATAGTTGGTTTTCCTTCAGGTAAAAGCCCAAATTCGCCCGGGTAACGTGATTCGATGTAGAGACTATCCAATGAGATTATAATATCCTCATCAGCTTCTATATTAAGAAATGCACTACTTAGATCAAGTAGTTTGCTGAGTGAATGTATTCTGGGAACTTTTCCACCAACTTCTTCAATTAATGCTTTTAAGGACTTCTCAATAGCTTGTTGTGAATGGAATGCGACATGCCCAGTCAATCTTTCATTTTCAATTATAAGTTGAGTGTTTTCAAGGTCAAGACTGGCGGATTCAAGCCATTGTTTAGATATTTCCCTCATGCCTTATTACATTAAGATTATACCTTTTTGCATGATTTCTTTAGAAAAAGAGCTCCCTAAATCAATAAATTTGCGATGTACGGGCAATGTATGTACCAGTATGTCTGATGCATATTTCTTCCTGAAATTATTTAAAGCCATATAGACCTTTTTTTTAATCTTAAGGCTTTCAGTAAACGTTTTAGGGATAAAGTCTTCTTTTGTAACGATATAAAGATCAATGTCACTGTCCTGATCAGGCGAGCCATAAGCATAACTGCCAAATAAAATAACCATTTCCGGATTTATTTGGCTTAACTCTTCAATGATTTCCTTTCTAATTGATTCAGGTAACATAATTAGCTATTATTGGATCGATTTCAAAGTTAAATAAAATCAACACATTTTTATAAATAAATTTTGTGGGTAATGACAATCTTCTTAATCCTGATTTTTGTTTACTTTTTCTGTAAACCTATTTCAGGACTAGACAAACCTACCGACGCATATCCTTAGGTATCTTATGGATCTTGTGAGATAAGCTGCCCAAGAACAATAGCTTTCAATATGGAATGTCGGCTTGCAATTGGGTTATTATGGAAATCTAATTTTCTTTCGGGGTAAAAAAAATCCTTTAATACAATTTAGGTTTCTTACACATATTTGGATGTGATTTTTTGATTGTATGCCTGCGCCTTCATAGGCTGGACCACCTTCAGTAAATATTCCTCTAACATTAAATTAGGCCGACTACGATACATTATTTTACATGAACTACTTTTCTTAAATTACTGTAATTACTTGTGAAGTTTTCAGTTTTTGTTAAGATTTTGGCTGACCTAAGAGTTTCAACAATAGTCTTTCTGTCCTTTTTCTCAGCTTTTATTTGTCTGGCTAAAGAGTTCAATAGTTTTAATTGATTTTCCATACTGTTTCGCTTTTATACTTACAAATATATTTATTTTTCAGATTTATTTTTAAAATTTAAAATACTCACTTTTAGGCAGTGAAGGAAATAATTTATATTCCAGTTTTGTGGTAGGGGCAATAATCTTTAAGCCGGTTAAGAACAGGATTAGGAAATCTACCCCAAGGGAGCGGTTTTTAGAATACCATTGCTCAAGTTCCCCCGACCTCACCCCGGCCCAGCCTCCCCCAACCCCTCCAAGGGGAAGGGAGGGGAATGGCGAGGGTGACTAAATGGATAGAATTGTTGTTAATCCAATATTTATAGGATTCCATGTGTCCTGAGTATCTCTGCCAGATCAGCATGTTTTTTTGAATATTCCCGAAGCGTCAGAATTAGGTTACGACTATTTTCATGTGCCTTCGCTGCTTGTTCCAAAGCTGGTTGCATCGCGGTGCGGCGATCCCAAATCATATAGCCGAGCATAAAAATTAAAAGCGTGATTAAGATTCCAAAACCCCAGTAAAAAAGTGTTTTGATATCATCAATCTGCTTTTGCTGGTACATAAACTGTTTATCAATACTCTCAAATCTCACCTCCATTTTGTCATTTAGTGCAATTATTTTGGCATCTAGTGTACTTATCTTTGCATCAAGTGTACTTATTTTGGAATCAGTAATGATCGCCCGGTCACGATCTGCCAGGGTGTAAGGGACCACAACCTGCTGTTCCTGAGCCCATGCCCGTTGACCAGGAACGACGAGTAATAATAGTATGATGAATAATAGTGTCCTCATCTCTTTTGAATTTAGTACGAAGTTACAAGAAAACATTCAAGTTTATATGCATGAACCTGATTTTTGTTTACTTTGTCTTTAAACCTATTTCAGGCTTAGACACTGTGTTTCGTGATTCCTCAAACCAGTTCATAAAAAATTTTGTTTTTACTACCCTGAAGGGGTGGTATTTGAATAACCCTGGGTGGAACCCGGGGTAGGGGATAACCGTAGTTTGTAAGGCGGCGCGGTTGCGGGTTGAATGGAAATCCTCGCTTGATTTCGCCGCATGAGCAAAAGTTGAAAAGAGCGTTTGCGATTAGTGAAGGTGCGAATCACAGTTGAGAATCTGCAACATAGACTTTTAGATCCGTGATTATCTGTAGAATCTGTGTTTCCCTCTCAGCGCTATTTTGTAGGGTTGTGCCGTTCCGTCCGAAATTAGCGGTGTGCTTTGCTCAACATTCGATCGCGGACGGTCCACGTTGTTGATTTGTCTACCCGGGGTTGCACAATGCCGGTGAGAACAATAGGATAATGGGATTAAAGTCCGGCATTGCTTACCCCGGGTTATTGGCTTCGCCGATCTTCGATTCAGATTCAATCCCTTCAGGATTTACAGGCATCCTTATTAGCCAGCAGCTCCTCCTCGTTTGAGAACCGCATACTGGCGGCGTCGGTTAATCCGGGTTTGATGGAGAGTAGCAAACGGTCAGCGCCTTTTAAAGATCTTTAATAATTTGAATTCCCATTTTGCAGCAGGGACAATAACCTTTAACTATATATTTATCCGTCTGGAGGTTCTGATTTTTCTGATACTTGAATGTGAATGTAGAATTCGCAAAACTTCGATGCGATCGGCTGTGATCCTGTAGATAATTAAATAAGATCCAAGTATGATATTGCGGTAACTTTTATCATTTTTCTTCAGATGTCTGCATTCCAAATGTAGCAGATACATCGTATCCAGACTCCAAACTCTGCTGTAAATGTCTGCAATAAAACTTTTCGCAGCAATAGCCCCGAATACTTCTTCTCCGAAGGTATAGAGAGAAATAATGTCAAGATCGAATTGATTCGAGATCTTTACTTCTTTTCTCTGGATTTCAACCATTGCTCAAAATTTTCCATAGATTCTTGAACAGAATAAAACGGACCTTCTTCAGCTTTCTGAATACCGGCTAAAAATTCTTCATGAGTCAGATTAGTGTCTGTTACAGTCCAGTTCTTACAATCTGTTTTTTGAACTTTTATTTTGATTTCTTTCATCTTGAAAATCTATTTACAGGCAACGATATGTAAAGGTAATAAATTCAAAGTTAAAATGGCGAATATTTAGTGTGACCAGTCCAGAATTTTTTATATTGTAAGTCTACCTGCATTTACTTTTTCAAATTATGTCACCCTTTCAGGGTTCAGACAATTATAATGTCTTGTTTTTGCTACAATCATGTTACCCCTTCGGGGTTTGTAACTGTCAATTCATTGGATGATGCATTCCATTGCTCAATTCATTCTTAATTCCTTCATTCCTTAATTCCTTCATTTTTTTGATTCGCCCCCTCTCTACTCCACCTCACTCTGAGCCCAATCTTCCTTCAGCCTTTTCCCGAGAATAGTATAGATAATAATCTTAAGATTAAGGAAGAAGCTCTGGTTTTTGACATATTCGTTGTTGAGGCGCACCTTTTCGGGGTAGAGGATTTCATCGTTGTATTTGATAGGGTTTTTCTGGTGAGCTAGCAGCTCCTCCTCATTTGAGAACATCATACTTGCAACGTCGGTTGTTGCTTTATTTGAAAAGATCAGAGTGTAATGAAGTCTTTCTCAAACTTATTTGATGTCTTTAAGGTATACATCTGCAGAATCTTTTAAGTTTTCCATTAATTCATGTGCTGATTTATACGAATTAACATTTCCTGCTTCAATATCCTGAATCGACTTGATGGTTTCTTCATTAGGCGTATTTTCTTCAATTACCCTTGAATACCGGGTAGTTTTGAGAAATTCCACCATTTTTCTAGCCTCAATGGACCGTGTATTAATAATTATAGTGGTCATTTAATTTGTTTTGAATTCTTAGTCAAAGATACATTCATTTATAGAAAAAGGATGATTCATAATCCTGTTTTTAGTTTACTTCTTCTGTAAACCTGTTTCAGGAACAGACAGTCAGCCTCACCCCGGCCCTCTCCAAAGGCGATGGTGACTGATGATTTGAAATCGTACACTGGTATTAATCCTTTACAAAGATGCCGCCACTACGTGGCTCCGGTTTCACAGGTTACCGTTTTCCTACAAAGATTCCGCTACTACGCAGCTTTGTGATCCGTGAAATCTTCTACCTCACCCCGGCCCGCTCCAAAGGCGAGGGTGACTTATGATTTAAAATCGTACACGGTATAGGAATAGTTCCTTTCAAATTTTCACATTCCCGCATTCCCACATTCCCACATTATCCCATTCCCACATTTTCAAATTTTCAAATTTCCGCATTTTCAAATCACCCCTTCGCCCCCTCGTACTTTCTCCCCCTCGCTACTCCACCTCGCTCTGCGCCCACTCTTCCCTCAGCTTTTTCCCAAGAATGGTATAGCTGATTATTTTAAGATCGAGGAAGAAATTCTGGTTTTTGACATATTCGTTGTTGATGCGCACCTTTTCGGGGTAGAGGATCTCATCGTTATATTTGATAGGGTTTTTCTGGTGAGCTAGCAGCTCCTCCTCGTTTGAGAACATCATACTGGCGGCGCCGGTTAATCCGGGTTTGATTATAAGCAATAGCCTATCCGATCCGGACTGTACTTTCTATCACCCCGGCGGGGTGTTCCGTGAATAACGCCGGGTGCAACCCGGTGTTGGAGATAACCGCAGTTTGGAAAGGCGGCGCGGTAGGGTGTTAATTG
>CAIXCY010000171.1 GCA_903918045.1 uncultured Bacteroidia bacterium | reverse complement strand
TCCCTTCGGCCAGCATAACGTCGGCAACAAATTGCCTGATTTGCTGCTCGTCCTGCTTTTTACAGATTAATAAAGTCCTTTCTGACTCAACCACAATATAATCTCTAAGTCCCTGAATAACTGCTATTTTATGATCAGGCATATTGACTACGCACTCTTTGGTGTCATATAAGAATATTTTGTTTCCGCTTACGGCGTTGGCATTTTCGTCTTTTTTATGATTCTCATAGAGAGATCCCCAGGTTCCCAGGTCTGACCATCCAAAGTCGGCACACAATACATAAACATTATCTGCTTTTTCCATAACGCCATAGTCGATGGAGATATTTGGACATTCGGAGTAAACTTTATTAATATACTGAACCTCATCGGGTGTATTGATATGTTTTTTACCGTAGTCAAAGAGGGCATTTACCTCGGGCAGATGTTTGGCAAATGCATTTAAGATAGCTTTTGCCGACCAGATAAAGATTCCCGAATTCCAGTAGAACTCCCCTGTCTCGATGAAAACCTCTGCCATTTTACGGTCAGGTTTTTCAGTAAAAGTCTTTACCCTGAACATGTTATCCTTTTGTTCGAAAGAAATTTTTTCGGCAACCTGAATATAGCCATATCCTGTTTCAGGGCGGTTTGGTTGCAGACCCAGTGTCAGAAGTACATCCGAATCTGTTACGTATTTGAGACCGTTATTAATCTCGTCTAAAAAATAATCTTCTTTTAAAATAAGGTGATCTGAAGGGGCAACAATGACATTGGCATCGGGGCAATGGCTAAGGATTTTATAGGTTGCATAGGCCACACAAGGTGCTGTATTACGGCGAAGTGGTTCAGCTAAGACCTGTGAATCTTTTAATTCGGGAAGTTGGCTAAGTACAAGTTTTTTATGATTTTCGCTGGTAACCACTAAAAAATTGGCGGGAGGGATAATTCTTGAAAAACGATCAAAGGTAAGTTGGAGAAGTGACCGGCCAACACCGAGAATATCTAAAAATTGCTTAGGCTTTTCGGCAGTACTCAAAGGCCAGAAACGACTTCCTATACCACCAGCCATAATCACACAAAAATTCTTACAATTTTCCATCGGTCTATTTTTATTCAAAATTATCTATTTTTTTTGGAATAACATCGTATCTGTTTAGCCTATTATTTAAACAGGAAGGAGAAGTGCAAAACGGATATTCTAAATTTTAGAAAAGGGGATAAATCAGCATGCTCAAAAATTTATAATCTAAATTCCGGGAGGTTTAAAATTATTGAGTAGACAGTTGTAATAGCCTGAACGATATTTGGTCAGAATAATCAGAATAATATTTTGATTTTGTTTTTTTGTTTTTTTTAATAATTTTAGCAACTATTTACAACTGGAGCTTTGTGTTTATAGTTTTACTGTTGAATATGTTACATTATGAGTATTCAATAATCTTAAAGGCTCATAATCAGTTGAATAAACTTGAGTTTTAACCTAGCTTTAAGATCTTTTATATGCGACTAAATACCGTCTTTATATTCCTATCGGTGTTATTCAGCCTTAATTTTTTTACAAGTGCCTTAGCCGTAAGTCAGGAAGTACGATATAACCCTATTTATACTGCCGTTCCATTTTTAACTATTACCCCCGATTCCCGTCATGGGGCGATGGGAGATGTTGGTGCAGCGACTTCGCCAGATGCCAATTCGCAGTATATGAATCCTTCCAAATTTGCATTTGCCCGGGATAAGTGGGGATTTGCACTCTCCTTTACACCCTGGTTGCGACAATTAGTCAGTGATGTTAACCTGGCTTATCTCTCTGGTTTCTATCAGCTTGATCCGACTCAGGCAATCGGAACCTCACTGCGTTATTTTTCGATGGGGGCGATCAACCTGCTTGGGGTAGATAAAACTCATTTAGGTACGATATCACCCGGAGAATTTGCACTTGATTTTAGTTATTCCAGGAGGTTGTCTGATTATTTTTCGGGTGGCGTCTCCCTCCGTTTTATCCGGTCTGACCTGGGGGGCGGAGTTGGGGGAACACAGGTTGGGGCAGAGACTTACAGTGCCGGAAATGCCTTTGCGACAGATGTTTCGTTTTATTATCACCACCTCCTGGGTGGGGAATTCTCGAAGAAAACCCTTGCAGCGGGGGTTAATTTTTCCAATATTGGGTCTAAAATATCGTATAACCAGGGCTCTACAAAGGAGTTTCTGCCGGCGAATCTGAGGCTTGGAACGACTTATACAGTCGATTTGGGTGATTCCAGTTCTATTGCCATTTCACTGGATTTAAATAAATTGCTTGTTCCAACGCCATTATACCGGGTTGATAATTCGGGTAATGTAATTCGCGATAATAATTTGAGTCAATCTGTGATCAGTTCCATCTTCGGTTCATTTTCAGATGCTCCGGGAGGATTGAAGGAAGAGCTTCAGGAGGTTACCGTTTCATTGGGTGCTGAGTACTGGTACAAGAGGCAATTTGCGGTACGGGGAGGCTATTTCAATGAGTCACAGTATAAGGGGAACCGGAAATACTTCACAGCCGGAGTCGGGGTGAAATTAAATATTGCTTCGATAGATATTTCGTATCTTATACCTGTTTTGCATAATAATCCGCTTTCAAATACGATCCGATTCACCTTACTATTCAATATAGACTCGTTCCTGAAACGGAAGAAAGCCAATACTGTAAATATGTAAGTGATCTGTTGCCGAATTTAAGCTGATTAATTATTAAATTAACAAGTTTCAATAGTAAAGCTGAGTTATCAGCTGCCTTAATAACCGATCGTACAACCTTAACATAATCATTACAATGCGCCTACTACCAACAAAACTGAGTCATAGCCCTGCCTTCCTAAACTTCAAATCGATGTATATTTCTACAATTGCCGGCCAGAGATCTAAATCCGAAGCCATTAAATTTGAGTCATATAATTTATTTCCAGGAATAGTTGGATCCGTCAAGGCGATTGTCCTTGGATTGCTGATATTTTTGATGGCCAGTAATATATTTGCTCAGACCAGGGTTCAGTCTACCATAGGTTCAAATAGTGGATTAACAGGCGCCAGCACTATTGCTATGACAGCCCTTTCAACACCCCCTGTGAATGGGAATACATTAGTTGCGATTATTTCGACCCGGGGTACTTCGGCAAATCGGGTAAGTTCAATTTCACAAACCGGATCCTCCTGGACGCAGGCTGCTTCTGCTACGAACACCAACGGAAGTACCACCGAAATCTGGTATGCTTCCAATGTCTCCGGTGCTGGAACCGCCATTACTATTAATTTGGCAGCCTCAATGTTGGCAGCAGCAGTTGTTATTGAGTATAATGGAATTTTATCTCTTTTGCCTGTTGACGTTACTGCAAACGCTACGGGGAACAATGCCACTTCCCTTACAGGTACTACGGCTTCTACAACGGTGACTAATGAGTTATGGATCGGTGGGATTGGACTAGTCAACAGTGGTTATTCGATCGGGACACCAACAAACTCATTTGCTGCAGTGGCCAATGCTTCCTCAAATGGGGGCCTGGCGCTTCTTAACGCCCGGGTATATGCACTCGAAAAGATTGTTACCTCGGCAGGACCTGCCTCTTCGGGAGGTACGGTGAGCACCTCCTCGCAATGGTCTGGCGCGATTGCAGCCTTTAAAACCGGGACTGTGATTACCTCAACACCAGCTGGAGGTCCCTGGAGCGCATTGACCACGTGGGTTGGGAATGTTGTTCCGGTCACAGGAAGTACTGTAAATATTGTGAGTGGTGCAACTGTAACTGTTGATGTCAATACGGCAGTAATTGGAAGTATGCAAGTGAGTGGCACACTGGATAACAGTGCCAACATTTTATCTGGCTCAGGAACATTGGCCGTATCTGGCACTCTGCTTGTCGGCGGTTTAAACTACCCTTCAGGATTTGGCACGAATACGCTGAGTTCGGGGAGTATTGTCAATTATAATGGTTCGGGAGCGCAAAACGTAGCCGGTTTGGCGTATAGCAATCTAATATTATCGGGTAGTGGTGCCAAAACGCTTGCTGCCACCGGGTTAAGCGTTGGCGGAAATTTGTCGCTAACCGGAACGGCATCAACAACGACCACTGCAGCGCTAACAATTGGTGGCAATCTTTCAATTGGCGACGGGACTACCTTTACTGCTGCAGGTTTTGCATTAACCGTTACCGGGACTACCACGGTTGGTGGAGGAACAAGTGGCACATTGGCGATCTCCTCGGCAACAGGAACCAAGACTTTTACAGGAGCGACGACAATCGCAGTTGGAGGCTCTTTTACTGAGAGTTCGGCGGCAACACTTTCCTTTGGCAGCGTCATAATTAATGGTACACTTACAGAAAGTGGAGCTGCTACGGTTGGTTTCTCAGGAAGCGTTACCAACAACGGAATTTATACTGCAAGCTCCGGAACGCACACATTTTCTGGTTCCACGATGACAATTGGCGGGACAAATGCTATAGCAATTGCTAGCGCAACTTTCACCGGGAACTATACCAACAGTGGAATATTCAATGTTGGTACCCTGTTAACAGTGACGGGTAGTTCTATCCGTCTTACCAATAACGGGACCATTACTGCAACGACAGCATTATCGGGAACCGGAGGGGTTACCCAGGGGAGTACCGGTATTTTAAATCTGGGAGGCACCTCCGGAATAACGACACTCACAGCAACAGTGGGGGGCAACACTGTAAATTATACAGGTACCGGACAAACACTTAAAGTAATCGCTTATTCCAATCTTACCTTGAGTGGGGGTGCCGAAACTTTTGGGGCTATTACTACCGTTGGGGGGAACCTGACTTTAAGTGGCACTGCGACTGCCACAACGGCAGCGGCCCTGGCAGTAGGTGGAAATCTTACGGTCGGATCAGGTACTACACTAACCACCGGAGCAACCAATTCATGGACACTTGGGGTCACTGGAAATACTTCGGTGACCGGAACATTGGCGCTTGCCAATACAGGTACAAAAACTTTTACCGGGACAGTTGCGATTAATAGTCTCGGAATAATTTCACAGAGTAATGCTGCAGTATTGGTTTTTGGGAATGATGTTACAATAACAGGGACTTTAACTGAAAATAGTACCGCAACCGTAAATTTAGCGGGAAGTCTTACCAACAACGGAACCTATACTGCAAGTACGGGAACTCATACTTTTAGTGGTACAGCCGCAAGTTCGTCCTATCTGTTAAGTGGAAACAATGGGATTTCAATTCCCACGGCAACTTTTACCGGTTCCTATACCAATAGTGGGACATTCACCTCAGCGACATTACTTACAGTTACCACTCCTGCTGTTTTAACCAATAATGGAACGATAAATGCTTCGACGGCCCTTTCCGGAACCGGGACCCTGACTCAGGGAACCACCGGGGTCCTGAATCTTGGAGGTTCTGCAACGATCACTACGCTTAATGCAACTGCCGTCGGAAACAATGTCAACTTAAATGGTGCCGGGGCACAGACTATCCCCGCCAACAATTATTATAACCTGACCAGTTCAAATTCAGGAAGTAATATGACTTTGGGATCGGGGAATATTGGAGTGGCCAATACGTTTACCCCTGGGGCTGCAACTTATTCATCCGTTTCAGGAAACACCTTCACCTTTAATGGTACATCCTCGCAGAATATCCCTGCTTTTACCTTTAATAATCTGACTCTTAATAATATTTCGGGCGCCCTGGTCGGAGGTGCTGTTAATATTAATGGGATACTTACGCTTACGTCAGGGATACTAAATACAAATTCAAGTGTACTCACTGTGGCAGCAACGGGCTCCATGGCAGGTGGTACATCATCTTCTTTTATTACAGGTCCGGTGGTTCAAACATTACCAAACCCTGTAGTTCTGACTTCCTATAATTTCCCGGTAGGGGAGGGTACATCCTATCTCCCTTTTGCCCTTGTCAATCCAACAACTACAAGTACCGGCACCGTGCAGGTTGAGGCACACGCCACCCCATCAGGAGGTACTGCCGACGGAACCACAATGAGTGTCATCAGCGCGAACGAATACTGGAATGTCATTACAGGTGGCGGCTTTACCAGTGCGCTGGCTGCCTTAACAAATCCGGCAGGAATTGGAACTTATGATGCTGTAGGTACAAGCACATCTGCAGCTGGGAGTTATTCATCCCTTGCCGGAACAGTCAACTCCGGCACCAATACCATAACCAGTGTAAATCCTTTTACAGCGAGTGCGTTTTTTGTAATGGGGACCAAGGTTATTACAGTCGCCACGCAGTATACCGTTACAACGACCAGCTATTCTGTGGCAGCCGGAACTGTAGTGACAATCTCAGCGCAGCTTAAGGATGCCGGGAATATCAATGTAAGCACTTCGGGACTTACAGTTACCTGGTCGAAGTCTGATTCAAACGGATCATTTGATTCTGCAACCAGTCTCACGGATGCCACAGGTCTTGCAACTGTCCATTTTACAACCCATACTATTGCCGGGACTTCCACGACAATTACAGCGACAGATAACTCGCCTACGCCATTAACCGGTACTTCCTCCACTATTACAACAACATTCGGTCCTGCAACCCAATTAGTCTTTACGACAGAACCCGGAGGTGCCACCGGAGGTTCCAATCTTGCGCCCCAGCCGGTTGTTGCCGTAGAGGACCAATACGGTAATATTGTTACAAATGCAGCCAATTCGGTTACACTTGGTATTGGGACCAATCCATCATCCGGATCTCTCTCGGCAACGGTTAATCCAATGACTCCATCATCGGGAGTTGTATCCTTTGCCAATGTCAGAATTGATAAAGCAGGAATCGGATATACACTCACTGCTTCAGCAACGGGATTAGTCGGAGCAACCAGTACACCCCCGTTTAATATCGCTGCAGGGGTAGCGACACGACTCGTAATTGGCGGATCAGCAACCCAAATTGCGGGGGCCACCCAGAATATTACAATTACGGCAGTGGATCCCGGGGGGAATATTGATGCCAGCTATAATGGAGATAAGGTTCTCACTTTCTCAGGGGCAAATGTGGCTCCAAATGCTACTGTCCCAACGATAACCGACAATAGTGGTGTTGCGATTCCGTTTGGCACCGTTACCACGATTACATTCACAAATGGGGTGGCTACTGTGACAGGCAGCAGCAATGGTGCGATGACACTTTTTAAAGGAGAAACAGCAGTCATATCGGTTACTGATCAGACGCTTTCCTCATCTGGTGCAGATCAGCATTCAGTAATAGTATCGGCGGGTGCACTGGCCAATTTTGTGTGGAGTCTGACATCGCCTCAGAATTCCCTGAGTGCTTTTACAGGGACAAATACCCTTACGGCAGAGGACAATTATGGGAATATTATTCCCAATTTTAATGCCTCGACGAATAATGTTACCCTGTCCACGACCCCCGCTGACGGGAACATTACCGGTCTGGGTTCCGGAAGTAATAATGTCTTAAACCAGGCGGGAAGCTTTGTAAACGGTGTTGCCAACCTTACGGGGATGATTTTTACCGGAGGTTCTGGTAGTCATACTTTCACAGCAACCTCAGGAGCATTACCCGTTGTTTCCGTATCGAGTAGCCCGATCATAATAAATCACACTGGGGTTACTTATTATTCACGGGCGACAGGAAACTGGAGTTCCAATACGACCTGGTCACTTACCAATGGAGGAGGGGCCGTAGGAACAGGAATTTATCCGATTGCCGGAGATGTTGTAAATGTCTTATCCGGGAATACCGTTACTGTAAATGTCAATGCAAATTGTGCTTCAATCGCCGTTACAGTAACCTCATCATCGGGTGGTATCACCGTGTCGGGCACGAATTCACTGACAGTTTCAGGGGCAATTACGATGAGTGCTCCGACAAGCAGCAATACGAGCAGCACTGTTGCTGTGGGAGCAGGTTCCTTAAGCGCTGCCAGCCTGACAATAAATGGCTATACAGCAACTTCCACAAGCCGGAACACAATCGTCTCTGTTTCGACTGGTACGATAAATATCACAGGGGATGTCACTTTTTCAGGAACTGCTGCAAGGGCACAATTGACTTTTACGGGTGCCGGTACGCTTAATCTTGGAGGCGCACTTGGAAGTGGTGGAACCTTAACCAACTATTCTACGGCTCCAGGCAGCAAAATAAACTATAATGGTTCCGGAACACAAACGGTGGGGGGGTATACTTATCAGAATCTTACCCTTTCGGGATCCGGGGCGAAAACCACCTCCGGGGCGACTGTTAATGGAGTGCTTTCGATGGAAGGGACAGCAACCACCACAGGTACAGCTCCCAGCTACGGAGCAGCTGCCACTTTGCAGTACAAAGGTGGCTCAGCTCAGACCACCGGAATTGAATTACCTGCAACCTGGGTCGGTTCGGGTGGCGTAATTGTTGCCAATGTCAACGGGGGTTTGACACTGAACGGAACACGGGTTATTAATGCTCCTCTTAATATCACGGGTAGTTCCTCATCGTTGGCTACGAATAACTTTGCCTTAACATTTGGAGGGAACTTCCTTAATAGTGGAACTTTTACGGCAGGTTCATCCCATATTACAATCGGCGGTACAGGTACACAAAGTATTTCCGGATTTGCGTTTACGGGAAATTTATCGGTTACAAAAGCATCCGGTGTTGCAACCCTGACGGGTAATATTACGGGGGGGGATAGTCTTATAATTACCAATTCAGGTCCGGTTCTCAATCTTGGGGCAGGGTTATCCCATTCATTTACGGCCCTTATTTTCGGAATCAAGGGGCAGGATTCGGGTACTTTTGGTGGGACAACTTCTGCGGCTACATTTATTCTTCCCGGTTA
>CAIXCY010000170.1 GCA_903918045.1 uncultured Bacteroidia bacterium | reverse complement strand
TGAGAGCGTTTTCATGGCTAAAAAATTTAAAAGTTAAAAATTACATGCTCTTCTGTTCAGGGGAGCTCGGAGGGGTTGTCAAGAAACGTGGAATACCGGAAGGAGGTACGACTGAGGATATGCCGCGAAAGTTCTTGACAAAGTGGAGCGTATAATGTTTTTTAACTGAACGGAGAACTTCAGCGGAACGTCCACGGAGAGATACCCGAACTTTGCAGGGAATTTTAGTTTTAAATTTTTTGACCAGCCTCAAAACCAGGAGCAATGGTCCAGGTTTGACCAGCAATTTTAAACTTGAAGAATATTGAATGAATTAATCCGGAGAATACATCTTTAGGATCGTAATTTTAACTGAGAGTGGATCATTGTTGCCAGTCGGCGAAGCCACACCTGCCTTAGGCAATTTTTAATGAACCTGAACCAGGAATCTGAAAAGGATTGCGGATGCATTGAATCTAAACGGATGTTGTTTATTTAAGACATTATTCTCACTTTTGTTGATAATAAACATCAACTCATGCAATCGAAGAAGCAAATCTTACTACCAAAGTTTCAAAAGATATTTGAACAGATTGGAGAAAATATTAAGCTGGCCCGAAAGCGGCGGAAACTGACGACCATACAGGTGGCGGAACGGGCAGGAATTGATCGTTCCACACTTTACCATATTGAAAAAGGAAATCCCAGCGTTTCTATAGGAGCCTATTTTAATGTGTTTAGGGTACTAGGGCTGCAGGATGACTTTTTGAAGCTTGCAGGTGATGATGAGTTTGGGAGAAAATTACAGGATTTAAAATTGATTGGAAGAAAAGGAAATGGATAGAATTTTAGACCTGATAAAGTCTGTTGTGAACGGGTGGCAAAAAATAGCTGCAGAAATAGGGATACACCGCTGCGAGCAAATGGTAATAACTGCTACTTTTTAAGTTTAAAAACCCACTATTATTTAAATCTCTTTCTTAAAAACTCGATACCTCGTTCTGACATTTTGTGCTTCTGGCTGGGATGATTTGGTTTATCTGGAATGGTCTGCTCAAGAAATCCATCTTTATGTAATTTACGAATTATTTTTTTTAACTGGCCTGAGATCTCCTTTTGACCCAATTCAACCGATATCTCTTTAGTTGTGCGGGTTTTATCGGAAAGAGACTTAAGAATCAGCCTATAAAGAGAATCCGGGGGCAATTCATATAACTCGGGCTGTAACTCGGGCTGTAACTCGGGCTGTGGGATATTTTTCTTGATAAACTGTAATTGAAATTGCAATCCTTTTTCGAACCATCTGAAATCAATTTCAGGATATTCTTTCAGCTCATCAGCAATAAGTTTCAATCCATTGCCCCATTGATCAATAATACCTATTTTCTTAAAGACTGGGGCTATGATTTTATTCCTTATGTCTGATTGTCGAGCCTCCAGTTCATTAAAATCTATCGAAGGTAACAATAAACCCGGGCTGGTAATTTCGACCATATCGTCATAAACGGCAACTTTAATATCTTTTCCCGAAAGAGCATAATCCCTATGAACTACTGCATTACGCAGTGCTTCCCGAATAGCCTTAATTGGATATTCCCAATGATACGATGTATATACACCTTCTACAGTTGCTCCCTGATTGATATGCCTCAAAACAAACTCATAGGCTGCTTCTGCTTGCAAGGTTAAATTGACATCAATTGTTTTTTGATCGATAAATTCATCACTACTGGTGCCTTTAAATCTTGCACATTCAATTTTTGCATAGGGGAATAACCCCTTCCTTACTAAACTGTCAGAAAACAGAATCAACAGATTGAAATGATATCTCCGGAACTATAATCGGGTAACATTGATCATGGATAATGCTACTGATCTGCTCTTCCAATCTGAATAAATCGTCCTCATGCACTCCAGTCAATTCCCGGGGTTCATTTTTAATCCCAACATACAAATCCCCTCCCGCATCGTTTGCAAAAGCGACAATCGTCCTTGCAAAATCAGCCCCTGTCGGAATGCTCTCCTTAAATTCGAGTCTCCGACCTTCAGGTTGACAGATGAGTTCAGCAATTTTCATAGTTGATTCTTTTTAAAGCAAATGCATTTTATATAATATCGTATTAATACAAACGGACAGGTCACTTTATCATTGGTAAATATAAATATTAATTGAATATAGATTGAAACGAATAAAAAAAAGCCCCCGAAGGATCTTCTTTTATAACACTATTTCAGCCACGAGGACAGGTTCAAATTTCTGATTTATCATGTAATTAACAGCGTTCTGCGCCTGAACTGTTGCCAGTACCAGAACTTTGGGATCACTCCTGAAGGTTGGTATCCAGCTTATGATAGGAGCATCCAGAAATTAATGCCGGAATAGGGGCGGTTTGAAATAAGGTTCCGGGGCATTCCATTTTGTGAACGCCAGGGGACCTGCCAGGGAATAACCCCGGCTTCAAGCATTGACACAATTTTATGAGGAACAGTTTATACAAATCACTTTTAATCATCTTATTTGCCGCTAGCCTTGTAGATTTGTTTTGGCATCCGTCAGTGGACGGACTTTGTCTGGCACGCCGGTTAATCATTATTGGTCTTCAAATAATTGAGCCGAGCGGATTCAGTCATGGGTGATTTCCTGATTTGAGAGCGTTTTCATGGCTAAAAAATTTAAAAGTTAAAAATTACATGCTCTTCTGTTCAGGGGAGCTCGGAGGGGTTGTCAAGAAACGTGGAATACCGGAAGGAGGTACGACTGAGGATATGCCGCGA
>CAIXCY010000169.1 GCA_903918045.1 uncultured Bacteroidia bacterium | reverse complement strand
CCAAAACGGTTCTTCAACGACCTGAGAATCCTGAATAGGTAGTTCCTGTCCCCCTCGAACTGTAAAACCGTATCGACAATATGCTCAAGTACCTTAGGCCCGGCAAGATTCCCCTCCTTGTTAATATGACCAATCAGGAGTACGGCAATCTGTTTTACTTTGGCCACCTTCATAATTCCGACAGTACATTCCCTGATCTGGGTTACGCTGCCAGGCGAGGATTCCGCCAGTTCAGTGGAAACCGTTTGTATCGAATCGATGATTACAAGATCGGGTTTTTCACTCTCAAGATGGGAAAGGATATTTTCGAGTGAGGTCTCACATAAAAAAAGGCAGGAGGCTTGCTTCCCATTTAACCGGTTTGCCCTCATTTTAAGCTGTTGAAGACTCTCTTCCCCCGAAATATATAACACTTTTAAATGGGACAGTTTCAGTGCGATCTGGAGTACGAGGGTCGACTTACCGATCCCGGGCTCGCCACCAAGGAGAATCATTCCTCCAGGGACGAGACCCCCACCGGTTACACGATCAAATTCAGTGTTTCCGGTAATGATCCGCTCCTGTTGATCCAGATCGATCTCAGAGAGCAATAAAGGCCGTATATGCTCTTTGCTTTGCTGAGGTGAGCCAGCCTTCCGCTCGGTTACGATCTCCTCTAAAACGGTATTCCATTCACCACAGGTATTGCATTTACCAACCCATTTCGGCGATTGTGCTCCGCAACTCTGGCAAACATAAACAGTTTTAGTTTTCGACATGGGGATAGTTGTAATAAATGATCACTCATCCTGTAAAGATACGAAGCCTCAGACAGAAAAACCGCCAGGGTGTATGCAATTAAACAAGTCGGTTTGTTTCGGTATCCGGAAAAACAATGCTGGGCTTAAAATTTTTAGCCTCTTCAAAATCCATAGAGGCATAGGAGACTATAATAATGATGTCTCCAACAGCGACTTTACGGGCGGCAGGACCATTGAGAATAATCTCACCGCTGGCGCGTTCTCCGCGGATCACATAGGTGTCGAGACGCTCACCATTATTCACATTCACAACCTGAACTTTTTCATTCTCAATCAGATTAGCCGCATCCATCAGATCTTCATCGATTGTAATACTTCCAACATACTGGAGATCAGCTCCGGTTACAGTAGCACGATGTATTTTGGACTTGCAAACTTCTATAAACATCATCTTTTTGGTTAATCAGTAAATATTATATTATCAATCAGTCGGACCTTCCCCGCATAGAGTGCAATGCACCCCACTTTAATTCCGGGATCTTTCCAATCCTTAACAGAAATGAGGGAAGTATCATCAACAATTTCAAAATACTCGAGTGTCAGCAGCGAATTGGAGTTGATCCGCTCTGCTACAAAAGCTTTTATCTCAGCTACGGTTTTAGTAAAGGAGAGTTCTTTAGCCTCTGATAAAGTGTGATATATCAACGGAGCGCACTCCCTGTGCTGTGGCAGAAGAAGTTTATTCCTTGAACTCATCGCCAGTCCGTCCGATTCGCGTACGATATTACACGGAACAATGCCAACAGGCAGTTTCAATTGTCGAACGAGATCCTTTATGATGGCCAGTTGCTGAAAATCCTTACGACCGAAGAAAGCCAGATCGGGAACGACGATTTCGAACAATCGGCTAACAACCTGCGCCACCCCATTAAAATGTCCCGGACGAAACTGCCCCTCCATTACCGTCTCCAGCAGACCGAACTCAAATTTGCGGGTGTCGGGAACAGGATAGATCTCAGTGACCGAAGGGCAAATTATATAATCACACTTTACGGTACCCAACAAGGCCATATCGGAATCGAGTGTTCTGGGATAATTGGCAAGATCGGTTTTATCATTAAATTGGTTCGGGTTCACAAAAATGGAAACAACAACAATATCAGACATCTCACCGGCTCTTTCCACCAGTGATAAATGACCCTTGTGCAGCGCTCCCATAGTGGGTACAAAACCAATTTTAAACCCCTTTGCCCGTTCTCCTTTTAGAGCCTCCTGCAATGATGAAATCGTGGTATAAAGTTTCATTGATAATTAAAAACAGAGTGCAAAGTAACAAAATATATGAACATGTTGAAAGGTTAGAGATTATTCAACAATAATACAATCGGGCTAATGATTGAATATTCAGTATTTTTTATATATTTTTGCAAAATATTTAAGTTGTGGCAATGGAAAAAATGAAGGTTTTATTTATCTCGCAGGAAATCGCTCCTTACTTACCTGAATCGGAGATTTCTGAGATCGGGAGGTACCTTCCGCAGGGCATTCAGGAACGGGGGAAAGAGATCCGAACCTTTATGCCCAGATTTGGATGCGTGAACGAGCGGCGCAATCAACTCCATGAGGTGATTCGTCTTTCAGGAATGAACCTTGTAATCAATGACAACGATCATCCGTTAATCATAAAGGTTGCATCGATACAGGCTGCACGAATGCAGGTCTACTTTATTGATAATGAAGATTATTTTCAGCGTAAATTTGCGACTGTCAATGACGAGGGTGCAGAATTTGACGATAACGATGAACGTGCGATCTTCTTCGCCCGTGGAGTTCTGGAAACGGTGATTAAATTGAGGTGGTCTCCCGATATTATTCATTGTCATGGCTGGTTTACCGGTATGGTCCCGCTGTTTGTAAAGAATACCTACAAAGACAACCCCCTGTTTGCCAATGCCAAAATCATCTATTCAGTCTATAATGATCAGTTTAATACTCCGCTGAATTCAAACATGGCGGCGAAAATAGCTGAAGACGGAATTGATATTAATGAGATTTCGGTAATTAACGAGCCCACCTTTGTAAATCTCAGTAAACTGGCAATTGACTATTCGGATGCAACGATAAAAGGGAGCGAAACGATCAACCCTGATCTGGAAGAATATATGAAAGGTTCAAAAAAACCGTATCTTGATTTCCAGACCAAGGAAAACTACATCGACTCTTACTTTGATTTTTACAATACTTTTTAATAAATCAGTTTGGCAAATAAAATACTCCTCCTGATCGTCATTATTATCGGATACCTCTCTTTCTTTACCTCGTGTGCAAATATTGGTATGCCTTCCGGTGGTTTGAAAGATACGATCCCTCCGTACGTCTTGTATAGTATACCGGCCTTTAATCAGACAAATTTCACGGATCAGAAGGTTAAGCTAACCTTTAATGAATTTGTCATTTTTGAGGGCCTTAATGAAAAATTCATTGTATCACCACCTACTTCCAAGAAGCCAATAATCAGGACGAAAGGTAAATCGCTTGTAGTTGATCTGAATGAGAAATTAAAACCGAATACCACCTATTCACTTGATTTTAAAGATGGGGTGGCAGACAATAATGAAAAAAATCCGTTACGCAATTTAAGATTGGCCTTTTCTACCGGACCAACCCTCGATACACTCCGGATTGTGGGGTTTGTGAAAGATGCTTTCACACTGGAACCGGTCCCAAATTCCTTTATTTTGCTTTATCGCGGCACCTCTGATACCTTAGTCTATAAAACAAAACCTGACTTCGTTGCCAAGACCGATAAACAAGGTTTCTTTGCCGTAACGAATCTTCCGGCTGACAGTTTTCAGGTTTATGCACTAAGCAGCTCATCGGGGAATCTTAAATTTACCCCAGGTGTTGACTCCATCGCCTTTTATAATAAACGGATTCTCCCTTCAGCAAAGTTTATTCCTGCAAGTGACACCATCTTTTCCCCATCAGATACCCTTGTCGTATCAGGTCGGGTAAGATTTTCGCCCGATCCCCTTTATCTTCTTAATTTCGGGGAATTTTATTTCGACCTTCGGCTTGATAAATACCTGCATACAAATCGCAAGTATGTCGATCTGATATTTACACAGTCGGTTGCTGATACGTTTAACATCGAACCGTTGAATTTTAAGGCAAAGGATGGCTGGAGATATACCGAAATATCTCCAAAATCGGATTCCGTAAGAATCTGGCTGACCGATTCGATGGCCTATAAAAAAGATACATTGATGTTTAAAATATCTTATTTACAACAAGATACTCTAAAACAATTCTACACTAAAAATGATACCATTCGTCTCTATTATAACGATGTCGTGGCTCCGACGAAAAATAAACGGAAGGAGCACCATAAAATAGAAAAAGATTTCAAAACGGTTAGTATCATAAACAATCTTAAATCGGGATTTGATGTTTACAGCAAGGTGCTCCTCGAATCACCTGAACCCATCGAATCTTTTGATACAACCAAAATAGCGCTCTTTGAGAAAGTTGATTCCACCTTCCGGCCAATTAAATATAAGCTGACTCCCGATTCACTCAATAAAAGAAGGTACCATCTGGCTCATCCCTGGAAATATGCCACCAATTATAAACTTGTCATAGATTCGGCCGCCATCCAAACAATTTATTGCGCAGATTCCAGGCAATTAAAGGAGCTGTTTAAAACTCAGGAGGAGGAACATTACGGGAAAATAATTCTAAACATAGCCAATGTCACAGTTCCTGCAATTATCCAGCTTCTTGCTGATGATAAAAAAGAAACTGTGCTTCAATCTTACACGCTGACAAAAGATGGCCAGGTCACTTTTAAATTTCTCGAACCTAAAAAATATCTGCTGAAATGTGTTTTTGACAGAAACAACAATGGGAAATGGGACTCTGGAAACCTTAAAAAGCGTATCCCACCGGAGGAAGTTATGTATTATTTAAGTGTCGTAAAAGTTAGATCCAATTGGGATATAAAAGACAACTGGACATTGCCGACACAGCAATTATTCAGCAAAAAGATTATTGATGAGGAACTTGAAGCACAAAAGCTGAAAGATAAACTAAAGAAACGGAAGAAAACCTCTGCCTTCTAAGTAAACGGGAGGATTTATTGCAGTAAGCGCCGTTTAAAATTACAGGGCAGCAAATTGAGGGAGCATTAAAGACGATATCTTATAAATTGCAAATCCATAGCTTGCCCAGGAACTAAGGAATAATCATCTAAGCCGGTAAAGCACCGTCGGCCCAGTACAAAAGAGAGGTGCCTAAACTAAACGAATCAAAATTATGGCAAATGTACGACGTTTAAAAAAAGAGATTGAGTTCATGTCATCTCAGCTTATCGGTGATTGTATTGACTTTCTTGAGACTTTTGACGACAAAGAAGAAACCTCCCTTTTGTCGATCATTGAGGAAGCCGTTCTGCTAAATAATGCAATGCTAGACCGTGTCTGTCATCCCGATGGAAAGGATAATCCGAAGTTGGTAAAACAACATTACAGGCAAATACAAATAGATTTTATCAGGGGGCTTGATCAGGCTTACGCGAAGCTGGAAGGATTAGTTAAAAAATAAGTAGTTATCCCTGAACGGGTTCCAAACCCTGTCAGGGGTGGATTCAAATCGTATGCTGGATAAAAATCCGGATTCCAATTGCAATCAGAATAATTCCTCCTATCAATTCAACTTTAGGTCCGAAGGTATCTCCAACGTCCTTTCCTATTCGAATTCCAAGCATTGCAAAAAAGAAAGTAACTGCCCCAATAATTAAGGCTCCGCTCAGAATGTTGGTAGTAGAGGCAAGTGCATAGGAGAAGCCTACAACCAGGGCATCAATACTGGTTGCAATAGAGAGGGTAATAATGTGTTTCCAGGAATAGATATCTGAAGTATTTTCCTGGCCCGCGGGCTTGAACGATTGCGCAATCATTTTGCCACCAAGAAAAAGAAGGAGAATTACCGCTATCCAATGGTCAACACTCTCAACATATTCCCGAATCTCAGTCCCCATATACCATCCGAGAAGCGGCAAGAATCCCTGAAAAAAAGCGAGAGAGAAGGAGATTTTGGCTGCATGCCCAAACGAAATTTTCTGTTCTGCCAATCCGCAACCTACTGACACCGCAAAACTATCCATCGAAAGCCCAATAGCGAGAATAAAAACTGTAAGAAAATCCATCTGGAAGTTTTAGCTGTAAAAATAAAACCGGTTAATTCGTCTTATCCTTACGTGTGGTAGCTAAAACCATCTTCATCTCCACTTTGCTTCCAATTTGCAAAACATCGACTAAAGCCTGAACAGGAATTGTGTTATCACACCGAACAATGGCATGAACTTCTGTATTTTCCAGTTTTTCTTTTCGCAACGCAGGTTCAATCTCCAGGAACTGGACCTGCTTATTATTGATGTAATACTTTAAATCTTTAGTCACCGAAACCGCAATCTCCTTAGGTGGTTTATTCATTGATTGCGTCTGATTGGCCTGCGGAAGAATCAATTTAATTGTACCCGGGGTAATCATTGTGGAGGCGATCAAAAAAAACAACATCAGAAAAAACATGATATCGCTGAACGAATTTGAGAATATCTCAAAGGGGTGTTTCCTTGAACTTCTTAAATTCATTGTTAATTATTATTAATCAAATCAATAAACCTGACACTCTGATATTCCCATTTCTGTACAAGCTTATCGATCCTGTTATTCAGATAGTGGTAGGCTACAAAGGAGATAATCCCGATACTAAGGCCTACACCCGAGGTAATCAACTTCTCATACAACCCTCCGGAAATAAGAGAAATACTGATGTTATCGGCAAGTGAGATGTTATAAAATATCTTTATTACCCCCGAGATAGTTCCAATAAACCCCATCATCGGAGCGACACCGGCAATAACCCCCAGAAAATACATATTTCCCTCATATTTATAGACCTCCAATTTCCCCTCCATCTCCATATGCTCGCGAATATCACGCAATGGTTTACCCAGGTTTTGAATCCCCTTCTTTAATATTCGCGATTCTGAACTATTTGTCGCCGCACAAAGCGCAGAAGCGGAATCTATTTTTCCATCCCTCACGAGATCCTTGAGTCTGTCAAAGAAATCAGCGCCAACTTTTTTCTGAGCTCTTAAATAAAAATACCGGTCAAAGAAAATATAAACAGCAATAAAGGAGAGTGCAAATAAGGGGTACATCAACCATCCACCCTTCATAAGAAGATCAAGGTAGGAAACTTCAGCCGCAATTTGAAATAAAAAGATCATTAAAAATGCTATTAGTGAATGGCCAAAGATCGAGAAATTATTTCAAATAAAAAAGATCCATAAATGGAGAAAATCAGTAGCTCTAATTGCTCCATTTCATGACTAAAATCATTAAAATTATTTTAGAATATTTGTCTCGTAATTTCAAATATCCAAATTTAATACCGAATTTTGCAGAAATTTTGAAATCATTCGATACAATGAATCACAAATTACTACTAAGAGATGTTACACTAAGAGATGGGCAGCAATCTCTTTTTGCAACCCGTATGAAACAGGCTCAAATCGAAAGGGTTCTGCCGATCTACAAAGAGGCGGGATTCTATGCCCTGGAAGTTTGGGGTGGCGCAGTTCCCGATTCCATTATGAGATTTCTGAACGAAGACCCCTGGGAACGGCTCGAAAAGATCAAAAAGGAGATCGGTAATATCTCCCATCTTACTGCCCTTTCGCGTGGCCGAAATTTATTTGGCTATAACCCTTATCCGGAAGAGGTCATCGAAGGTTTTAACCGGAATGCCGTTCAATCGGGCATCTCGATCATGCGGATTTTTGATGCACTGAATGATACAAGTAATATCAAATCTACGATCAAGTATGTAAAAGAAAACGGCGGGTTAGCAGATTGTGTTGTCTGCTATACGGTAGATCCAAAATTTACACGAAAAGAACGGTTTCTGGCCCGGTTAAAAGGGAAACCACTGCCAAAAGCAATCTTTACTAACGAGTATTTTATAAACATGGCAAAGGAACTTGAAGCCATGGGTGCAGACATGATTACGCTTAAAGATATGGCAGGACTGGTTCCTCCTCACAGGGTGAGTCAGATAATCAAGGGTTTCAAAAAGCAAATTAAGATTCCGGTTGATTTCCACACACACTGTACCCCTGGATATGGCCTGGCATCCTCTTTAGCCGCTATAATCAGCGGAGTTGATATTCTGGATACCGCCATACTCAACTTCGCAGGAGGACCTGCAGCACCTGCATTCGAACTAATTCAAATATTCTGTAACAAACTGGGAATAGAAACCGGAATAAATCTTGATGCCATTGTCAGGATCAATAAAATACTCAAGGAGATTCGTCTGGAAATGGGGGATATTGACAGTTACAAAATATTCCCGATTGAATTCGACATTACAAAAGATGTATTGCCTCCTCACATCGACATGTTGTTCGACTACGCCATTAAATATGCAAAATCGGATAACGAAGAAGCCTTATTGGATTCCTGTTCAGAGATTGAAAAATACTTCAACTTCCCTGAACCTGATGAAAAAGTAAAATTTGCAGAGGTTCCGGGTGGTATGTATACAAACATGCTCTCTCAATTAAAACAGCTTAAGCAGGAAGATCTGCTTCCGAGGGTACTGGAAGTGATCCCGACTGTTCGTTTAGCGGCCGGTTGCCCTCCGCTGGTTACACCTACGAGTCAGATTGTGGGGGCACAGGCTGTAAACTGTGTTATTGATGAAAAAAACGGAAAACCATTTTATTCGAATAACTCCAATCAATTTGTAAATCTGGTCAAAGGATCCTATGGGAAGACTCCTATTCCCGTTGACCCGGACTTCCGTGAAAAAATTGCGGGTATCCGTGAAGAAATTCCTTACAATACAGCCAATTACGAGAAGCAACCCAATCCTTCCTTCCCACAGTATGGGGATAATGTAAAACTTGCTTCCGATGAGAAGGAAGAATTATTACTTGAATTGTTTCCAACAGTGGCTAATAAGTTCTTACAGGATAAAATTGAGCGGATTTACGGATCCAAGCTCAAGGAGGCAGAGCTTAAAAGACAGGAGGCCTATGAGGCAGAAGTTGAAAAATATAATGCCATGTCAGAGGAAGAAAAACAGGAGAGATTAATTGATGGCCTTTATCACTGGAATTAATAAAAACAGACTATGAAATTTGATTCGATTAACAGGAAGGTTGTCCAGATGGCAGCCAGTAATTTGCAGGCCATTCATGGAACCAGTCACCTCGCCACTGATAAATGGCTACTTTCGACGGGCTCAGTTCATCCTTTCATGGGTAAAAAAACGGCAGAAATAAAACCGGATCATTGGCAAACGGATAAAGAGCCACAACAACAAGGTGAGTAAATACGGCGGGTCGCAATAATTAAGAAACCAACTATAGAATGGGTGCCTCAAACATGTGGCACCCATTTTTTTTGCGAAAAAAAAGCCGTATAAAAAATAGAGACAAGGAATAACCTTGCCTCTACTAATATAAACTATAACAGTTTAAAATATTGATGGTGGATTTTTTACATCATTCCACCCATACCGCCACCCATTCCGCCTTGTGGCATCATAGCTGGTTTATCTTCTTTCTCCTCGACAAGCACACACTCTGTAGTCAGGAACATACCTGCAATAGATGCGGCATTCTCCAAAGCTACGCGGGTAACTTTTGCGGGATCAATAACACCGGATTCGAAGAGATTCTGGTAAACATCGAGTCTGGCATTGTAGCCATAATCGCCTTTACCTTCCTTGATCTTCTGAACGATTACCGCACCTTCAAGACCTGCGTTAAACACAATCTGACGGGTTGGTTCTTCAATTGCACGTTTTACAATTTCAATGCCTGTTGTTTCATCCTCATTGTCACCTACGAGCCCTTCAAGAACTTCGATCGCACGAAGGTAGGCAACACCACCGCCGGGAACGATCCCCTCTTCAACCGCCGCACGGGTGGCATGAAGTGCATCGTCAACACGGTCTTTTTTCTCCTTCATTTCAACTTCGGATGAAGCGCCAACATAAAGTACTGCAACACCACCAGAAAGTTTGGCAAGACGCTCCTGCAATTTCTCGCGATCGTAGTCAGATGTTGTTGTTTCAATCTGTTTTTTGATCTGAGAAACACGGGCAGCAATATTGGATGCTTCACCGGCTCCGTTAACGATCGTTGTGGTATCTTTATTTACAGTCAGTTTTTCTGCACGGCCCAACATTTCGAGGGTCGTATCTTCAAGCTTCATCCCTTTTTCTTCGGTGATTACAGTAGCGCCGGTAAGGATAGCCAAATCTTCAAGCATCTCTTTGCGACGGTCACCAAAACCAGGGGCTTTAACTGCACAAACTTTTAATCCTGCACGAAGACGGTTTACAACCAAGGTCGCAAGAGCTTCGCCTTCAATATCTTCAGAAATAATCATCAAGGCACGGCCAGACTGGTGAGTTGCCTCAAGAATTGGAACCAGTTCTTTCATTGATCCAATCTTCTTATCATGGATCAGGATGAAAGGATTTTCCATTTCAGTTGACATTTTCTCGGTATCCGTAACGAAATAAGGAGAAATATAACCGCGATCGAATTGCATACCTTCAACAAGGTCAACGTATGTTTCGGTACCCTTAGCTTCTTCAACGGTAATAACACCTTCTTTGTGAACTTTTTCCATTGCATCGGCAATCAATTTACCGATTTCTGCGTCATTATTGGCAGCAATACGGGCAACCTGCTCGATCTTACTATAATCGTCGCCGACAGTAATTGCCTGAGCTTTGATACTCTCAACGACTTTAATAACAGCCTTGTCAATACCACGTTTCAAATCCATTGGATTGGCACCTGCAGTAACATTCTTCAATCCTACGCTAATGATAGACTGAGCAAGAACAGTCGCAGTTGTAGTACCATCTCCTGCATCGTCGCTGGTTTTTGAGGCTACTTCTTTAACAAGGTGTGCACCCATGTTTGCATAAGGATCAGAAAGTTCGATCTCTTTAGCCACAGACACACCATCCTTGGTTACCTGTGGTGCGCCAAACTTCTTTTCAATAATTACATTACGGCCTTTTGGACCTAAAGTTACTTTTACAGCGTCAGCAAGTTGGTCAACACCTTTTTTGAGCCGTTCACGGGCTTCAATATTAAATTTAATCTCTTTTGCCATTGTTTGATGTATTTAAAAATGATCAATAAATTAAGCGATAAAAAGAACATCAGACTGAGAGATCAGAAGGTAGTCGTTACCTTCAATCGTAAGCTCAGTGCCAGAATACTTTCCGTAGAACACCGTATCGCCGGCTTTAACTTCCATGGTTTCGTCTTTTTTAGCGATTCCTACAAGGACAACTTTCCCTGCAAGCGGTTTTTCTTTCGCTGAGTCAGGGATAATAATTCCACCTGCTGTTTTTGTAATTGCTTGCTGCGGCTCTACCAATACTTTGCCGGCAAGGATTTTCCCTTTAAGTTCTGCCATTTCAATTTTTATTTTATAATTAGACAATAGTTTATCGTTGTACCCAACTACCTAACAGAAAATATGCCAAATCCGGATAAGACCTGTTTTGTCCAATATGAAAGTGATTTTAATCAGGAACAGGTTTGTGATCCAATGCAGCAGACATCAACAATCTGTATTTCAGCAAATAATAAGATTTAAAAGACTGACAGCGGGAACTGTCAACTTGGCATTGAAAAAATTATCTGTCAGTAATCTGCAGCAAAGCCCGGTTCGTCATAAGATAAATCGGGCTTTGCAAGCATTAATACGGTAATTAAATCAACATCCTGTGAGCAGCGTTACGGCTTATCAAATAAATACCGTATGAGCTAACCTTTATTTTTTTGTTGAATCGCGAACAGCTTGTGGAAAATTTGGAACCTGGGTAGGATCCTGTACATGCTGAATTTGTTCTTCAATAGCAGATTTCTGCAATTCACCCTTACGTGGAAGAAAAGCGGTTGAAGTAATTGAGAGAACAACGAGTGCAATAGCCAGAATCCAGGTTGCTTTTTCTAAGAAATCGGTGGTACGGCGTACACCCATCACCTGATTTGAACTGGAAAAAGAGGAGGCAAGACCACCGCCTTTTGAATTTTGAACCAATACCAACAACACCAGCAAGGCGCAAACGATAAAAATTATAACAATGATAAATGCGTACATTGGATTATTTATTAAGCAGATTTGTAACTTCTTCAATTTGTGCCGCAAAATAAGCACTTTTTTCGGGATATTTCAAACTTAATTTTTCAAAAGCGTTGATTGCTTTTTGAAAAAGTCCCTGATTGACATAAATCCGGGCTAAAGTTTCAGTTATAAAATCATCCTTATCACTAACTGTATCGGTTTGAACCCTTATTCTGCCGCTAATTTCAGAATTTTCAGGCTGCCTGACCGTGAACGCAGGATTATCCTTAATAAAGCGATCTATCAATTCGTCTTTCTGTTCTGACTGTTTACCTTTTCGCTTTAGTTCACCATCACCGACCTTAACTTCAATAGCTTCCAAGGGAGGCTGCACCTTTTCAATTTGATCAATCGAATAACCAATATCTGAAAGTTCAAAATTCAGGAGATCAAAATTTTCAATTTCTTCCTGGGGACGAGCAATATGTTGCAATTCAGATGAATTACCACCATCTTCAACCGGGGATTCGGTCAATTCAATCATCTGAGAATCCCTCTTAACCGAAGAAAAATTGAGTTCAAGGGAACTATCGACTCTATTCACCTTTTTTAATGGTTCGGAATTTAAAAGATGATAAAGTACGGTACGGTCTGTAACGTAGGTTGCTGCGGTTTTAAGTTGCCCTGAAAAGCGAAAACTGCTTTCATGCTGCAAATTCCGGATATATAATAAATGAGCACTCTGGAAGTAAGGATACTCGTCCAGAATTTCGCGAAGTTCTCCCAGCGTCCTTTCATTCAGAGAAGAAGGGTCGTCAAGGTATCGCATCATTTGATCCCGGCTCATTGACATACAACATCAGCATTTAAAAGTTTCAACTGACACATTTAATTACCAATTCGCAACAGATTTATTAAAGATGTCATCTACTAATTGGGCGACAATAACCTCTACCGCGGTACTCTCTACACTATTCAAAGACTGAGTACTCTCCCAGTCATAATAGGCAGTAAATGTGGTGTTAAAATCCTGGGTATGATCCTTATTATTTGTAAAAACAACTTTAACAGTAATCGTCAACCGGTTCATTGAGGCAAAATCTTTCCCTGTAGTTCCATTTTGCTGAATAGACAAAGGCCTCACATCATATCCGGTAATTTCGCCCGAAAATTCCAGGTCACCCTGGTCTCTGCCCATTGATAACCCTGATTCATTCACAAACTTGTCTTTCATCGCCTCGCTAAAATTCTGGCTTAACATCGGGTTGACAACCCGGGCTCTGTTAGCAAAATAGTCAACAAAGACTGTTTTTACAGCAGGAGAAATGGAGGCACCAGTAAAGGAATAACTTATCTTGCAGCCATTAACCAGGAACATCAAAACCAAGATTGCAGCAATTGCGGACCCAATTTTAAAATTGTGTTTTGTCATCAATTATTCGATATTATATTCTTTTATCTTCCTGTATAATGTTCTTTCCGAAATACCGAGTTCGTTTGCGGCCAATTTTCGTTTGCCGTTATGCTTATCAAGTGATTTACGGATCATTTCAATCTCTTTATCTTCAAGAGAAAGGGACTCTTCGACAAACTCCTCCGTATCCTGGATATTATCATGTTTCGTATTTTTCAGAATAACCGGAGTGGGGTATGATGGTTGGCCTGGAGAATAGTTCTCTGCCGATTCCCGATATAACTTTCTGATTAATTGCTCATTGTCATCGTGAATCTTGGAATTTTGACTATCCGGCATTAACTCATGAACTAATTTCTTCAGGTCATTCATATCCTTTTTCATATCGAACAGGATCTTATAAAGGATCTCCCGCTCGCTGGAGAATGTTTTTTCATCAAGCATCTTATCATAAAGTGCAGGTAAAGTCTCCACATGCTCTGAAGGCAGATAATGAATCAGATCAGTTGCACCAATTTCCCGTGAGATCTCGATGATCGATATTTGCTCTGTAATATTTTTAAGCTGTCTGACATTCCCAGGCCACCGGTAATTTAGCATCACCTGTTGCGCATCCTCGGTAAGCCGGATAGATGGCATCTTGTATTTTTCGGCAAAGTCGGAGGCAAATTTTCGAAATAGCAGTAAAACATCATCCCTCCTTTCCCTGAGCGGAACAATCTTAATCGGCACTGTATTTAAACGATAATACAAATCCTCGCGAAACTGCCCCTGCCTGATCGCCTTGGTAAGCTCAACATTTGTAGCTGCAATCACGCGAACATTGGTTTTCTGAACCTGTGAAGAGCCCACTCTGATAAATTCACCGGACTCCAGAACCCTTAATAGCCTCACCTGTGTTGAAACGGGAAGTTCTCCAATCTCATCCAGAAAAAGGGTGCCACCATCAACCATTTCAAAATATCCTTTGCGATCTGTCAGGGCACCCGTAAAAGAGCCCTTTTCATGACCAAACAATTCTGAATCAATAGTTCCTTCAGGAATTGCACCACAATTAATGGCTATAAATTTGGCATGTTTGCGATGAGAGAAACTGTGAATTATCTGAGGAAATGACTCCTTCCCAACACCACTTTCACCACTGATCAACACAGACAAATCGGTGGGAGCCACCTGAATGGCAACCTCAATAGCCCTGTTCAATTCAATTGCATTTCCAATAATCCCAAACCGTTGTTTTATCTCCTGAATATCCATCTTACCAAATACAAAATTTTGGATTACAAATTTACTATTAATCCCGAAATAATTCTGAATTATCTTTTCTTCCTTAACTCAAAATAGACAATTCGTCATAATCGAATAATATTTATGCCACTATGACTACTTTGATTCAATTCATTCAGCTATTTTTGAAGAAAATTAGAAGCGAAAAAGATGAACTTTATTGGAATAATCCCCTCCCGCTACCAATCAACCCGATTCCCGGGAAAATCGCTCGCAGATATCGGCGGAAAAACGATGATTCAACGTGTCTATGAACAGGCTAAAAAAGCAATGGATGAGGTATGGGTAGCGACCGATGATGACCGAATCGTTGAAGCGGTTAAAGCTTTTGGAGGAAATGTGGTGATGACCTCTACAAACCACCGGAGTGGTACAGACCGATGTGCAGAGGCAGCCCTGAAAGTTGCTGAAAAAACGGCTAAAAAATATGATGTTGTCGTTAACATCCAGGGTGATGAGCCATTTATGCAGCCTCACGAGATAGAACTGATCAGAGATTGCTTTACCAAATCGGAAAATACAGAAATCGCGACCCTGATTCAGCCGATACTTGTAAACGAGGATATCTTTAAACCAGTGATGGTGAAGGTTGTTCTTGATAAAGATTCGAATGCGATCTTTTTTAGTCGCGCTCCAATCCCTCATATCTTTGGGGTTGAGGAATCAAAATGGCTTGAAAGCTATCCTTTTTTCGGACATGTGGGACTTTATGCCTACAAATTCTCGGTATTGCAGGAACTCTCAAAACTTTCTGAAGTTTTAGTAGAGAAAGTGGAATCATTAGAGCAGTTACGATGGCTTGAAAACGGTTATAAAATTAAAACCAACATTACCGATTCCGATAATTTTGGGATAGATACCCCCGAAGACCTGGCGAAGGTGCTTGCGGATGGGATTGAGAAGTATTACTGGTAAATTTGTTATTAGTATCAATCCTGTCAAGCTATTTTAGGGAAGGTCGAATTTCTAGGAAAAGATTCATGATTTCTATAGCAAGATGTCAACTATCTCAGGCAAGATTCTTAATCTCACTCGCAAAATGTAAGATATCACTTAACAGATTCCTGATTGCGCTCATGTGATGTAAGATATCACTTAACAGATTCCTGATTGCACTCATAAGATGTCAGATATCACTCCCAAGATTCTTAATTACATTGACAAGATGACAAATATCTATACCAGGATGACACTTGTCTTCTGTCAGATTCCGCTTCCCATTTACGGTTTCCGGGACAACCTTCACCTTAAATAAAAAACCCTGTCAGAAGGATGAAATTCCGTCAGGGTTTTAGGTGCTATGTCCTGTTTAAAAATGATGGGGTATCTGCTGCAATAAATTGGATCGTATTGAAAATTATCCATGTCTGGTAAATAGAATACTGCTGACAGACTTATATTGTGGACTCCTGGCTCCATAAGCCGATTTGACAAAGAGTTTTGAGTCCATTGCAATGGCTACCAATCCTGTTTTGGCGGCATAGAGTACTGTATCCCTCTGGACCCTGGCGGCTTCTGCTTGTGCTTCTGCAGTTTTGGAAGCAGCGTTAACCAGATTCAATGCAGCCAGTTTATTGTTTAGTGATTCGATTGTCAGATCAGCCTGCTTTGGTTTATAAGCTGGAATAGTGCTTAGCAAGACGATTAATCTTCTGAAATTCTCAATCTTTGTGTTAAAAGAACCACTGTGCATTTTATTCACCTTTGGCGGTTGTCCGTTTTCCGTTCCATCGGTGCCATTGACGGGGGGTACAATAACAGATACGCGTCGGTTGCGTATTTCACGTACGATCGCTTCACCCTGCGCTATGGTCTTATCAGATACATCTGAAATTCTCAGAGCGTTGATTACTCGTGTAACCAGGGGATCGAGGCTATTGAAAGCGTCGCTCCTGGCAGAGGTTGTATTGTTCCAGGCACTTTCAGCGCCAGTTACGGCCAGAAGAACCTCATCCCCCCTGGCTTTGATCAGTTTCTGGCTGGGCATTGAAAGTCTCTCTTCCGACGGATCGTATGCTGGATCGAAGGTGGCCACCCTTCCGGTTAAAAGATCCATGTTGTCAACATTCTGCTGATTACTTTTTTTTACGGAGTTCATAATCACTCAATTTTTTTAGTTTTTAAATCCTGTTTCAGAGCCATATCCTATTCAAATAAAATAAAGTTACAATGGATATTATGAATTATTCGCATACTAACCGGATAGTTCCGTTTATATCCGGAAACAAACGGTTACCGACGGATAAAAGGGGTGTATTACATTAAAAAATATCGGGAATAAACAAACATTCAACCCGTTTCGGGTTGAGTGAATACTACAAAATTTAGCCGAATTGGAAGTTAAGACTCAGGACGTTTTTTTACATCGACCTCAGCGAGGTCGCATGATTATAGATAACAGATGCAAAATTCATTGTACGACTCCGGAGTCGCAGATTTACCTTTCAATTCATCATTCTATAAACATACAAACCCGCCGGGTTTGTAGAGAATCAAAGCCAAATTCTATTCTTAATTGGGGAATTCAAGAATTGAAAAAGATCAATACCCAAATCTTGTCCAGTGATTAGACAACCAAAGTAATGATTGCAAACCTGTTCATTCTTAATCAAATAATTCGTCAGGAAGTCTCCCCATTTGAAAAAGGGGGGCCAGGGGGGATTTGTCCGCCACCGGATTGAGCCCTTGTAATTAAGCTTACCACTGTTTAAAAACACAAAAAATAAAATCCGGGGTTCTACTTCAGCAAATTTCCAATCTCAAGTTTCAGGATTGGTAAATGCCTGACAATTGTGCCCCAGATAATTTCATCATCGATCTTGTCATAACCATGAATCACTCTGTTACGCATACTGATAATCTGCTTTTTCCCCGATATTCCCAGAGATGGATCGAGTTTTTCAATACGGCTCATTGCTTCACCAATAATCTCAAATTCGCGTTCAACAGCCCTACGCAGCATCTTATTCGCCATATAGACATTGAAATCACGTTTTTCTCCGAGATAATTCTCAATCGAGTTTATCGATTCCTGAATATCAAACAAAAATTTCAAGATCGAATTATCCATACAATAAGGTTTTTGTTTTATTAACGGAGTCGATAAAATAGGGATTGGATAAGGATTTATCAGTTACAAGGTCAACCGGACGCCGAAATAATTCCTCAAACTTTTCGGCCAGAATAAAATAGGTATCGGCATAATCTCCGGAATCCATAGGATTAAATGAGATCAGCAGATCTATATCGCTTTTATCTGTAAACCGATCAGTGCAAACAGACCCAAATGCAAATAACGATTTGACATTATTTGCAATGCATAATGATTTGATTTTGTCTATATTATCTGATAAAAGATTTTGCATAGCTCTGTTTTGTACAAATTTAACCTTCATATCTAACATTTGCAAAAGTAATTTAATTAAACAGTCTCCAGACAAGGGTCATATTTGATAATAATCCTGGCCTTGATCAACCATTATCTATAATTTGAAATAAATCAAGTCTATGGCTCTTTACCGACTATAAAGCTAATTTTTAGCTCCATTTCTAACCATGCGCAAATCCCCCTTGCTCCGGCTGCGCTCAGCAACCGTCAACGATGGGGAAGAGAAAGGGGGAGACATTTCAATCGAATTTATTTTACAAATAGAAATGGATCAATACCCAAATCTTATCCGGTGTTCAGCCAACCAAAGTAATGAATGATATAATGACTTTTGCTTCGATAGATCAATAATTATTTAGCCGGATCAATTCTGAACCACTTTGACATAGTTTATAAAATCATTTAGGGAATATATTTTATCTGCAAATTCGGCAGGAAACATCTTCAGATAAGGCTTAGGAACGACCAGTCTCACGTCATATTTGTACATTTCAGCAAGTTGATTAATCGATATTCCTTGCTGTAATGTAAATAGATATTTTATTTTTATCCGATCAGCTTCATTAATTACCTGGCGCCAACGATCTTTGCAGGTAGTTTTAGCAGCAAGAAAAATAAGATTATCGGAACTGTAGTCAGGATTATGATAGCAGGTATAATTGGGAAATATAAAATCTGGCCGTTTTGACTCTTCTGTAATAACTTGCGATTGAAATTGCAGATTAAAATTCCTAAACATTTCTGCCAGATGGTGTTCCAGTGATTTGCCGGCCCGGCTTTTACGGCGATTAAGAATCGTATTAGCGAGTATAACTAATTCTTCGACAGTCAAAAAGGGAGTTTTTATACGTTCTTTATAGCATTTGTTTTCAATAATTTTTAAAAGCGGATTTTCGGATTCAAGCCATTTTATTTATTAAATACTGCAAAAAATTCCTCAATATCTTCATCACTTTGGAGCAAATATCCTACGTAATATTCATTTAATTGTTAAAGTTCAGAAAGATTTTCACATTTTAAAAGCGAAAATTGCGATTTTGGAATATTAATAGTGGTACTTCCACCTTGCCTAAAATTTCTCATACTAAAGAAAGCAAGAGAAGAAAAAAATGCTAATCTTTTAAATGTGATCCACCACCAATTTACAAGTTGTCTGTCCGTTAAGTTATTTATTTCTTTTACAAAAAAGAGTGCGTCAAGCTTATCTTTCTTTAAATCATAAAATGATAACTTGGCATGTGGACCTAAGTTTATTTCAAAAAATTCTCTCTGTGATTTATCCTTGACTACAATTACTTCCCTGATCTCAACAGGATATGTTAATTTCTCACCCCAAAATATTCCATCGACATCTAACATTTCACACATGAATTGATTTTGAAAGTGTAATTTGAAATATTTTTTTGTAAACTCTTCAGAAAGTGATACTAATGGAATTTGATTGGCCTCTATGTGATATCTTAAAATTTTGTAATTTATTTTTCTTAAGCTAATGTTGCTAAAAGTTGATATTAACGAGGTATAAGGTGAGGTAGAGGGAATACCGAAAAGTTTAGTATCCCAAGTAATACTTGAAGTATCATTATTAACTGAGATTGATGGGACGCAATAATAACTCTTAACTCCAAAGTGATACATTGTAGAACAGATTATATGTAAAGGAATTGGTGGATCATCCAATTTCCTTCCTACATAATAATCCATTTCTGGTTTAATTGTTTGCGTAAATATAAAGATTGGATTAAGACCCTTTACCCCTTCTCCAACTTGAAAAATTAGCCATCCTCCTTGAGAAAATCTATCACCAAAATTCATCTGTATAAGTTTGCCCCGCAAACTCATCTCTGTTAAAACTCTGTCTATTGTATTCTGAAAAGGCCTTCTTTTGCTCGATGAAAGATATGACTTCATCGCTCTGAAGTCTATTTTTGCCACTATATTTAAGTATTTCTGTTACCAAATTATTACCTACAGAATGAATTAATAGCATTGTCACTTAATAGTCCAATTATGTAAATTCTATTCGATTTCAGCATCTATATAATTGTTTGTCAATTAAATAGATTTTTAAATATTATATTATTTTTTTAGATTCAACAAAAAGCTGTTTATTGATTTAAGATTCTCGTTAGAAGCATTATTGTTGTTGTTACAAATTTCAACAGATTCAAATTCATACCATGAATAATCATCAATATAACGATGAAACTTGAATTTTTTTATTCCAACTTGCTCTGGATAAAAGTAAGTTTGATCAATTAAGCACATCTTAAATTTTTTAGTCATATCTTCAATTGATAATTTTTCAGGATTTGAGTATTTTTTGCTACCAAACTTTTTATAGTTTCCTGAATCGCGATACAAATAATTAAAAAGGATTACCTCACTCATATTTTTTTAGCAAAGAAAGCGAGTTTTTAAGGCTATGTCAACGGACTATAAGTCACGGTTGAATTTTATCCCCTAAATATTGTATCCATATGAAACTGTAAAAATTCCCTTTTGGGCAAATATTTCTGTGGAAGTTTTAGCGTTATCAAATTCAAATTACCGAAAGTAAATTTATAGTAATTTGCATTTACCTTATTCTTTATTTCAGATGAAAGTATTATCTGAAATTTTTCGGAAATACCAATTAATCCTTTATCATAAGCTTTATCGTACAAGGCAGAAAGGCAAATTCCATTTTCAGGATTAAGCCGTTCTTCTTCATTTTGAGCCCAGGGAAGAATATGACTTGCTACCAATAAATCAGGTATATCAATTCCTGTAATTGCGCATTGCCTATTATAATTTGCGAGTACCATTTGTCGAAATACATTTTGATTTACCCTTGTTTTAACTTCCCTGATTTTTGTTTCACCTTTAAGATTTTCTATTCCTGATAGTATTTCTGCAAACTTGGTCTCAATAGTCAGTTTTTCAATATCTGCTAAAATCTTCTCACTTTCAAAAAGTAGTTCTGCCCTATTATTATTGAACTCATGCCATATGGGTTCTACTTGTTTTTTTCCACCAGGCAAACCGCCAATTCCTCGCTGTTGATGGTAAGGATCGACTGAAGCGAAATTATTTAGTCTCATGGCCACAGCATTTGAACCGCGACCTATGATTTCAGCTAAATGAATTATCTCTGGTGTTCTCGAGTGGAGTTTCCCGAATGGTAATTTCAGATATAGATTAAACGCAAGGACAAGTTCATTTCTAGTCCATAATTTTTGACCTTCCTTCATCTTAATAATTGAATTTATATATCCTCCTCTACAATAAATTTATAACTACAATTAACTGTCAGGCATTTATGATATTGAGTTTTTTCAACCGTATCAAATAATTCTAAAATTAATTCCGTTCGACTGCCACAAATGGGACAAGTTGTTGGTTGATCGTTCATAATATATATGTCAGAATAATCCATCTGGAATTAAAGAATTAATCAATAAATACTTCACTAAAGTAAACAATATTTTTTGTTAAATATTAGAAGGAACAAAAGTAGCTGCTCTTATAATTTAAGTCAACGGTCTATGAGTCACGTCTTGAATTGGTTCTACCAAATTGGCACAGTGTTCTTTAATTAAATGCGGGATTTAACAAATCTCAGAAAGCAGACTTGATAATGTGATAGTTTGATTATCCTTTTTTAACTGGCATTCCCAAATCACAATAACTCTCCAACCAAGGACGTTCAAAGCAACCTCCGCAGCTTTATCCCGTGCCATGGTTCCTTTGATCTTCTGCAGCCACCACTCCGTTCGTGTTTTGGGCAACACGAAATAGGAACATCCTTTATGTCCATGCCAGAAGCAGCCATTTATAAAGATTACGGTTTTGTATTTGGGTAATACAATATCCGGCTTGCCGGGCAGTTTGGGATCATGCAACCGGTAACGGTATCCATTGGCGAACAAAAACCTCCTCACTACCATCTCCGGTTTGGTATCCTTCCCCCGAATCCGGCTCATATTGTAACTACGGGTCGCTTTGGTATGTACATCGGTCATGAAACAAAGGTAATGTGACAATTCGACAATTCAACAATTGGTTAATTCGACAATTGGGCAATTATGCTGTTCACATTAAACGATTTAACCGCAGAGAACCGCCGAGGAAAAAAGCAGAGAGGCGCAAAGTATCTTATAACAGTGGTGCTCTTCTGCAAATCATTATTGCTTCGTGGAATATCTCGGCGGCAAAAAAAATCTATCAAGGTTCATTATTGCTCAAAATCACACTTGAACAATCCAATTTATTATCTTTGTAAACCTTTGTGCGTAGATGCCTTTGTGCCATCTTTAACACGTACTTCTATATTACTTAACTGAGCATCATGACCCGAATATTCTCCCTTTTATTGGTTTTGGTTACTTCTCTTTCTTTTGCCCAAAAACCGTTGATCACGCATGTGGTGACCCATAACCGGAATACCGTTGTATGCAATCCTTCAAAAGGTTCTGAACCTTATGCCCAGTGGGGTGTTTTTCCCTCGCCGAATTATCCTGTCCGGAAGATCCTGATGAATGTTACACTTAGAAGTCCGGACTCACTGCTTACCGCCCATTGGGATTACCTCGATCATATCTTTCTTCGCCGGCAAGGGGGACTAAACGGCAAACCGGTCAATTTTGAAATCGGAAGGATGCTTACCCCTTACGGAAGCATCTACAATAAAGGGTGGAGCTGGAAGTGGCAGGTTGACGTAACTGACTTCTCTCCCTACCTGCGCGACAGTGTCGAGATTGAATATATCCATTCGGGTTATGAAGCAAAGACAGTTGGCTGGGCATTGACCATCGATTTCGAAATTATCTCCGGTCCTCCGGCTATCGTTCCGATGGGTATAACGCCTCTCTGGAATGGTGGATTCAGATACGGTGATCCTGCCAATAAAATTGAGAAGAATCTGCTCCCGATAAGTTTTGAGACAAAGAAGGAGGCTCTTCTCAGCCGCATCCGGATTCAGCATACCGGTCATGGCATGGATAAACCCAGGGGGTGCAGTGAGTTTTGCTCACGGTGGCGCGACCTTAAAGTTGATAGCAAGCTCGTTGACCACCGCAACATGTGGAAGGATTGCGGGGCGAATCCGCTCTATCCGCAGGGTGGTACCTGGGTCTACGATCGTGCTTACTGGTGTCCCGGAGACCTACAGGTTCCTGATGTGATTGATGTGAACACCACTGTAGGAAAACATGAGGTCTCCCTTGAAATGGAACCTTACATCGCCACAGAGAATATTCAGGCCAATGAGGATATCTCTGCCTATCTGTTCCATTATTCACTCCCCAAACAAAGGCTCGATGTTGCTCTCGATAAAATCATGGTGCCCACCGATGAGCAGCAATATGCCCGCCTTAACCCGGCCTGCTTCAATCCCCGCTTTGTGATCAGGAACCTGGGATCAGAAAACCTCCGATCCGTAAATATCACTTACGGAACAGAGGGATTCCCAAAACAGGTATATCACTGGAAAGGAGATTTAAAATTCAACCAGACAGCCGAAATAGTGATGCCTGGGGAGATTAATGCGAAACCAGGTTTGAATAAATATACCGTAGCGCTCTCAAAACCCAACGGAGGAAAGGATGCCTGGAGCGGAGATAATGAGGCCACCACAACCTTTATGGCACCTGAAGTTTATCCGAATAATTTCGTTCTGCAATTCCTCACCAACAATAAACCCAAGGACAATACTATTTTTCTGATTAACGGGAAGATGGATACACTTTTCAGCAAATCTCCTCTCAATCTTGAGGCCAACAAGCTCTATTCAGACACAATACGTCTGAAAAACGGAAATTATGAATTATGCCTTACGGATAGTGCGGGTGACGGTCTTGAGTTCTGGGCTGAACCTCAGAACGGGGATGGGCATTTACGCATGTTCGATCTCAAGGGAAATCTCCTTCATCCCTTTGAGAGCGATTGCGGAAACGGGGAAAAGCTCAGTTTTACCGCCTCCTCCGGTTTTGTTGCAGATACGACAAAGGGTGTATATGCCTTTGCGTTATATCCGAGGCTTGTGAAAGACAAAACTGAATTGAGCCTGGTTTCCAATAAAACCGGAAATATGGTTGTCCAGATTACGGTCGATGGGACTATCTGGGAGAAACATGAATATAAATCCATTAAAACCGGTTCGTTCAGCTATGATTTGAGTAATCTCCCCAAGGGGCGAATCGTTCTGGAGGCATTTATGGATGGAGTAAGCAGATTTAAAGGGCGGTTAAATAAAAAGCGGTAGGAATTGATTAAAATACTTTAATATCCAAAAGATTACTTCTGCCCCGATACCCTGAGCTATAGGGGCAGGCTTTACCTCCAAGATATGACACCATTTTGTTGGTTTTTTCAATATGGCGATTCCTCACGGCATTACCAATGAGATCATCATGGAAATCTGCAAATGAGATGAGATTGCACTTCGACAGGCTCAGTGTACCACTTCGTGACATGAATACAGTCACGTTCCTGCCGGAACACCGGATAGGTTCCGTTTTTTTGCAATAGAGGATGGAAACGGGAGATTGCTTCGTCACATGAATAAAGTCACGTTCCTGCCGGAACACCAGATAGGTTCCGTTCCTCGCAAAGACAGCTGTAAAGAGTTTTAGTAAAGAATAGGGTGAGCAGGCGGCTGCGCCGCCT
>CAIXCY010000168.1 GCA_903918045.1 uncultured Bacteroidia bacterium | reverse complement strand
ATCCTTTAACCTGGTATAAAACAACGTAATGGTGTAATATCTTATTAATTATTACATGGGCTATGGCAGGGACAGGAACTGTAGGTAATGCTTCGATACCCCCTTTCACTCCTTTGGCCGTAAAGCCCATTTCCTGAGCAGCTTTAACCAAACCCCAGGCATTTGTCCCTTTTTGATCTGTACCTGCAATCTGCCTGATACGTGAAACAGGAAGTCCCAGGTTGTAATGTGCTGCAACAGATGCTAAGCAGGCTGCTCCACAATCGGTAATATCTCGTTGTTTAATATTCTTGTTCATACCGATCTTTTTGTTTTTAAAGTCTCATTTTAATGCTGCCTGTATTTAGGCTCATTGATTACCGGAAATTTTAGGATTAAGCCAATCATCAGTTTTGTCATAAATTAACTGAAAAAGGCTCCTGTTGACAATCATGAACCTTCCGGTCAGGGTCATCCCTTTTTTCAAAAAACCTTTACATCCATTTCTTAGGGTAAGGTAATTCTGGTCAAGGCTACATTTTACCCTAAAAAACGGCTGTTCATTGATGTTGATAACATTGTTTGAGATCAGCAGTACTTTTCCGGTGCCGATACCCCATTGGTTATAGTTGAAAGTATGGAATTGAAAAGAAACCGTCATATTGGTTCTTATCATTCCAATGTTTGTTGGACTGACATAACATTCAACCATTAAATCGTTATCAGGCGATATACGTCCAACATGCTGGTTGGGCACAATAAAATTACCCTCTTCAACACCTGTGCAGTCTGCAAGTGTACCAGCTATTGGAGCAGTGATGACATACTGTCTTTTTTCGCGCTGTAGTTGTTCAATATTGGATTTTAAACCTGATACTTTTAATTCAAGTTCCGTAAGCTTTGTTTGCCAAATAAGTTTTTGCTGCTCTTCAATATTTTTATACCGGCTTGTCTCATATTCAAAATTGTGTTTCTTATCCTCAAACTCCATTCTTGCAATTACATTTTTTTCATATAATGTATTTGCAAGGTCGTACTCTTTTTCTGCCTGTGTTTTTTTTATATTTTGTTCCTCAAGTTTCCCGTGAAATCCTGAAAATTCTTGTCTTAACATTGCTGAAAATAATCTAGGGTAATGAAATCGAAGCAATGCAGCGAGGTCTTTCATTTGAATGGAGTCTTCCTGAACCTCATGGTTGTAATAGTTGATCTGCTCATCCGTTTTGTGTGTACTGATTACCAGCAGTGTATCTCCTTGTTTAACCGTAGTATTATCAGACACATTTGCTTTTATAACTTCGCCATAAACAGCCGACTGAATGATATTGTCGTCATAAGTCGAGCGGATGATACCATTACTTTGAGAGGTAATGTCAATTGAGATTATCGGAAGTATGAGTAAGCTTATTATTAATATGAAGATTAGGATAAAATAAATCGTCCTGCTTGTGGTATGCTGCTGATTAAAATAATTTTCTGCGCTGTTATGGATAATTTCTGATGGAAAAAGCTGCTTCATTATCGATAAAATGACAGAATCAAGTTACGAAAATTAAAAATTAAAAATATAATTGAAAGGATTAAATTTTCCTGAACTTAAATTATTTTTTAATCTTGGATAAATCCCCAGCTGCATTTAACCTTAGATTATTCAGCAACTCCACAATCCCATCCACCTTTTTCCCGCGCTGCTCCTTGATTCCTTTGAGAACGGTCCAGCCGGTATTTACGATTGAGAGTATTGTGGCTGAGGTGAGTAATTCGAACCTTTGTTCGGACTTATCGGGGTTAATAGCACTTTTAAAACTCTTCTGCAAATCGTTAAAGGCTAAGATATAAGGCAAAACAGATTGGGCTGCACCCGATGTGTCAGAAAACCGGTGTCTGGAATAAAAGGTATTTAACCGCCGGTAAATCCTCACCGAATTATGCTCAACCATATCGGCAGTGAGCTGGCAAATGATCCGGTCGAGCTGAATCCGGATATCATTATAATACATAAGCGCCGAATCTCTGGGAACCTTTGCCCGGGCTGTATCCGAAACCACCTTTGCTAACCAGGCTTCAGAAATATATTTGACCTCAACCAGCTGCGATACAAGCCCTAAATTCACAAGGTTAGGGGCCGCAGCATTGCTCTTCAAACAGAGGACTCCCACTAAACAGCATACGACCAGCAGTTTTTTCATGATTCTGAAATTTTAATTTTATGAGGTTAAGCAGGTTTTCGGCCCACTCTTAAGCCGGAAGATGTTCTGCATCAACGATTACTCAAGTTACAGAAATTAAAATTTAAAAAGTGAGATTCGGACGGTTTTTTTTAGGGGATAACCGTTAAACGAAATAGAGGCCGACAGGATACAAAATCATTTATCCCGAAGGAACAAACCGGGAGGATCTATACCCGGTTTGCCTTCGGGGACTAAAAAGGAAGTTAAAGGATCACCGTCCCGAAAAAGGAGGAAATTATTCCGCAGTGGTGGGATCTATAATTACAGAGATCTTACTTACGGAATTCGCAGGAAATCCACCTTGCCTGGCATGTTCAAGGACCAACTCCTCGTTAGGAGCAATATAGACACAATAAATTTTGTCGGTCGTTACATAGCTATGAAGCCACTGTATTTCTGACCCCATTTGGCTTAAAACCCCACAGGAGGTTTGTGAAATCCCTTTCAACTGTTCTGCAGTCAAATTACCTGCTCCGGGAATTTCCCGTTCGATTACATACTTTGGCATAATATTTAATTTTTAGTTTCTTACTCATTTGGCTTTTCAGTACCGCCCCTTTTTTTAAAGTGGTTACGACTCCACTATTTCTATAAATATTTTATACTGAATTCAAAGTGCCCGGCTTTTAATGCAATATTTAGACGCAGAGAATTTATTTTTTACAGGTCGGACAAATTCGATCCATTGACGGATCAGCAAACCGATAAGTTGTAATTTTTTCCGGATGGTGATTCTTAAATTATGGTCTTGGGTATTCATCAGTTCTTGTTTGGTTAAGGTTCCTTCAATGACTCCAATAAACTTTATGCAAAATATTTTACAATTAAATGCTTTGGCAGGACCAATTGTTCAATTCCAGCAACATGTTATTCAGCATATTTTTATTTATTTGACAAGATGCCCCCTTTTATACCTCCCATTTAACGAAATATAATGAATATTATTCCATTTCCCCTTAGCAGAATAACATAACTTGTCGGATATTAAATATTAAAATAAAAAGACATGACTAAAGTTTGCATTCGTTATGATAAGTAATATGAATGTAAAATATTAGTAAGTGAATAGCAATGCTACCATCGGTCTGAGGACATAACCAATGACAAGGATCTAAAATCTGAGATTTAGTAGCCCGGTTTTAGTATCTATGATTTAGGTTCTTCAAAGGTAACTGAGCAATCATTTCTGCTTAATATTCGTTTTATAGGCATCAAACCACTTGCAAAGCGGATAGCGTGTTGCGACAATATCAATTCACACCTGATAGACGACCCAAATAACGAAACTATATCATTTATAACCAATTGGTTAACCGATACAGCCTGGTGAAATCAGCTTTTGCCAGTCAAATCCTGAAACCTTGGTAAAGATCATGGCGATCAGATAAATCAGGTAAAGATGGAGGATATAATAGAAAAAGGGACTCTTCCGAAAAGGGAGTTTAATGTGACCGTATACTAAATTCTGAATCTCTTATTTTTAAAATAAAAATTAATATATTAGCCTACACCGGTTGATCACAGGAATGAAAAATCCTCGAATAAAAGAAGATAATAGTGGAAAAATCAAAATCAGCCATTATAAATTGTGACCAAATTATGCCAAAATTGGATTCATAAAAGCTTATATTAATTTGATTTTCTGTTAATTAGTCTTATTTATATTGATTTTAATCAATAACAGGTGTGCTATAATCTGGTGGAATAATGCTATTGGTCTGGTATATCGTGCCCTTATAATTGCATCACATTTAAATAAACTAAGCAATGGCAAACGACAAACCAACATTTAAGTCCCACTATGACAATTTCATAGGCGGGCAATTCGTTCCACCAGTCAAGGGGGAGTATTTTGATAACATCAGTCCGATAGACGGTATTGTATTTACCCGGGCGGCGCGGTCAGGTAAGGAGGATATTGAATTAGCACTGGATGCAGCACATCTGGCCTTTGAGACCTGGAGCAAGACCTCTGCCGCGTATCGCTCTTCGGTTCTGAACAAGATCGCCGATGTGATGGAGGCTAACCTGCAGAGTCTGGCGGTGATTGAAACAATCGACAACGGTAAACCAATCCGTGAGTCTGTAAATGTGGATTTACCACTTTGCATCGACCATTTCAGATATTTTGCGGGTGTGATCCGGGCAGAAGAGGGATCAATTTCGGAACATGATGAAAATACTGTAAGCATTTGTCTTCATGAGCCGCTGGGTGTTGTCGGACAGATTATTCCATGGAATTTCCCGTTACTTATGGCTACATGGAAAATTGCCCCTGCACTGGCTGCAGGCTGTTGCGTGGTTGTTAAACCCGCCGAGCAAACACCAACTTCGATCATGTGTCTGATGGAGTTACTTAAAGATGTTATCCCTGCAGGTGTGCTTAATGTGGTCACCGGTTTTGGCCCTGAGGCAGGTAAACCGCTGGCACAGTCGCCACGGATTTCAAAAGTTTCGTTTACAGGTGAAACTACCACAGGTCGCTTAATTATGCAGTATGCCTCGGAAAACCTAATTCCGGTGACCATGGAACTTGGTGGAAAATCTCCAAATATTTTCTTCCCTTCAATTGCTGATGCCGATGATGATTTCTTTGATAAGGCCATCGAAGGTGCGGTATTGTTTGCGGTGAACCAGGGGGAAGTCTGTACCTGTCCATCGCGGATTCTGGTCCACGAAAGTATCTACGACAAGTTTATGAGCCGGGTGCTTGAGCGCACTGCAATGATCAAAATGGGAAATCCGCTGGATAGCTCAACGATGATGGGTGCGCAGGCGTCGAACGATCAGTACGAAAAAATACAGTCTTACCTGAAGCTCGGAATCGAGGAGGGTGCAGAATTGCTGTGTGGCGGTAATGTTCACCAAATGGAGGGAGAACTTGCCGGAGGATATTACATTCAACCAACCTTATTTAAGGGGAATAATAAGATGCGGATTTTCCAGGAAGAGATCTTTGGACCGGTTGTTTGTGTTACAACCTTCAAGACAACCGAAGAGGCCATCGCGATTGCAAACGACACCCTTTATGGTTTGGGTGCCGGGGTCTGGACAAGGGATGCGCATGAACTTTACCAGGTCCCCCGTGCGATCAAAGCGGGGCGCGTATGGGTAAACTGTTATCATGCCTATCCTGCTCATGCACCATTTGGCGGTTACAAAAAGTCAGGTTTCGGTAGGGAAAACCACCTTATGATGCTGGGCCATTACCGTCAAACAAAAAACATGCTGATTTCGTACGACAAGAAAAAACTTGGATTCTTTTAATAACTGGCAATTTGTGCACATTCTTTCTACCGGCAAGGAGCAGTTCCTTGCCGGTAGGATCTTAAAACCGACCATTAATGACACCAAGAGTGACGATTAATTCCGATGCCATTGCCGTTGTAAATGATTTAAAGCAGAGGTTCGGAGATTTGATGTTTCATCAAAGCGGTGGTTGTTGCGATGGCTCGCAACCCATGTGTTTTGAGAAGGGGGAATTCAAAGTAGGGAACAGCGATGTTTGTCTTGGAATAATTGAAGATTGTGAGTTTTGGATGAGCAAGGATCAGTTTGAATACTGGAAATATACCCAATTGAATATCGGAATTACCAGGGGAAGGGGTTCGAGCTTTTCGCTTGAGATTCCAATGGGAGTCAGGTTTATCACACAGTCAAGAATATATTCCTCAGAAGAACTGGAACAATTAACACCACTGACATTTGCGGATGCATAATTTATTCTTTATTAAGTAGTTGCTGATACTGTTTTGGTGTTATCCCCTCGTACTGTTTAAAAACGCGGATAAAATAGTTTGTATCCTGAAATCCGGTCTCAAATGAGACATTTTTAATAAATATTTTCTTGTCTGCCAAATAATGTTTGGCCAGTTTTATCCGCTCCAGGAGAATAAATTCGATGGGACTCATGCCCAACTCATTTTTAAATAACCGGTAAAGTGCCGAGGTGCTCATCCCCGCCTTATTGGCAATGGTTTTAAGTTCCACCTTATTGGAGAGGTTTACCCGAATAATGGAAACGACCTGATGGAGGTATTGATTAAATGTTTTTGAATGTCCGTCATTCACATCTTTCAAGGTTTGTAATTGAACGATTTTAACCAGCAACTCCTGCAACGACAAATCGGCAAGGGTATCCTTAAAAAGATTAGTACTTCGACAAAGGGCTATCATTCGATTGATAATATTTGCCATTTCCTCATTATTTTGGAAGAAGAAGTTTTGTTTATCAAGTTGCCACTGGCTAATGTTTCCCTCCCTGGGATATTTTTCATTAAGAAAATTAAGGGTATCGGCTATCTTTTTATTATCGATGGCTAATGCCAGACATTGTGTCGGGTTGTCCATGGAGGCCTCAGGGAAATCAATTTTCATCCCTGTATTTGCAGGGACTATGACTGATTCTCCAGGCAAATAATCAAACCCCTGTTTGTCAAATAAATGCATTACCTTTTTCCCTTTAAGCATGCTTGTAACGACAAGGTCATTAAACTTCAAAGGAACCAGTGCTGATTTCTCGTAGGTTTCAAACAGATTTAACTCACAATGTTCCAAATTATAAACAGTACGGTTTTCAACAAGAGTCTTAAGTGAGTTTTCAGGTGTCAGGTCAGGTACTGAAGGGATGTTCTTATTGATCCTCATATTCGGTTTGAATTCATTTAATTTTTAATCCCGGCAATAAACCAGAATTATTTTTTCGCTTTTGTATACTTTCAAAATTCGAAAAAATGGCAGAATATGTACTGAAAATTGTGATAAGAAGTGAAGAAGTTCACATTCATTATTTTGTCATCCCCTATAAAAGAGGGATAATCTTTGACAAATTTATCAATATTAATATAGGAATGCTATTTTTAATTCCGGATATTTGATTTTTTACCCGTTGCGAATTCGGTAGAGGTTAGTGTTCAAATCTTCCCGAGCCTTTTTAATTCCCAAAAACATCTGGCCGTTGCATGAATGTCAACTGAGGCATTATGTGCTTCCTTGAAGCCTGTTCGGAACAGTTTATAATGCAATTCTGAAAGTTTTGGCCATTTGTATCCATAAGGGCCCTCTAATTGGCAATAGTTTGTCGTACTTAGCATGGTACAAATCTTTCTTTTGGTTGCTGTACCATCTGCCATTTTATTTCTTAAAAACTCAGCCCCCACAATCTTTTCGTCAAAACTCATGTTGTGGGCCACAAGGAAATCTGCCTGATTGATCACCGATTGGAATTCCTGTAAAACGGACTGGATTGCAAAACCTTCTTTTTGAGCCTTTTCTGTTGAAATGCCATGAATACGTGAAGCATCTGAAGGAATAATAAATCCATCTGGTCTGACAATATGGTCTCCCTGTGAAATTTTATTCCCGTTATCATCGTAAAGAAGGTAGGCTAATTGAACGAGTCGTGGCCAATTATTAAGATCTGTTACAGGCGCTTTCCAGTTCCGGGGTACTCCGGTTGTTTCGGTGTCAAAAAATAAATACATCGTTTATTTAGGTTTAGAGCATAATTCAATAAAAGATAACAATGATTCGTACTATGAAAATCAAGCGGGTGGATACAAATCTGTGAATTATTTACCATTATTATGTAATAATTTTAAATTAATATCAGATGACTTTACAAGTGTGATCATTTCCTGAATAAGTGTATCTATTTTATAGAAAGGTGCCAAACGACTGGTATCTGCAGTAATTAACGGGAAAGCTAAAATAGTGGAAATTTAAATCTTAAAATTTGATAGGAAAAATGAGCATATTTAAGGTGACATCTCTTTTCTTCATTTGCTTGCCTTAAATCACTTTACTGCATTGAAAATCTTATCCAAATCTTCGTCATTTGGTATAAAAGTCGTACTCAGAAAATTGAATCTCCATCCATTCCCTCTCCTGACAAAATGAACAATATGCCGAACCGGAATTTTCCTGTTCCATTCGAAGAAGAACTGATCAACCACCATAGCTGATTTTCCGTCCTTTTCCAAACGAATTTCACGTTGGTTAACCGAGATGTTGGGAGCAAACTTCGGATCGGCAAACATCGCAGTCATCAGCTTTGAGTAGGTGACCTTATCCCACAAGTTTTTAGAGTCGGTACCACAAAAAAGACCATCATCAGCCATCAAAGACAAAAAGCTTTGAATATTTCTGGTATTGTATGCCAGGTACAGCTGGTCCAAGGTTTTGGCCAACTCCAGCCGTTGGGCAACCGGATCAAAAGAATCTGGTTTGGATGGTGGCTGGCAGGAACAAATTAAGGTCACAGCTAAAAGCATGGTGTAAAAAATCGCTTTCATCTCAGTTTAGTTTAATGAGGTTTTTGACCAGATCAAAACCCTCATTTAGTGCGCAATTCGAATAAAGTCCTGCTATTCCTGTTGTGGTACTGATCCGTCAAACAGCCGCCATTTCCAAAGACCTTTTTTCCTGACCAAAATCCCTGTAAAGCGGTATGGTGTTACTTTTATACCTCCTTTATGGAAATTAACAATCATTTTTCCATTCATAAATACCCAGGCTATTTTCCCTTTACTATCTATGTCAACCCGGGTCATTTCCCAGGAGAAACCCGCAAATCCAAAAATCTGGCTCAACCAAGCTTTGACCTCATCTTTGCCCTTATTGATTTCTCCTTTGGCAGAACCAACAACCACTAACTCATCGGTTGTATCGAGCATAGCCATAACCTGATCAAGTTTCGCATTTTTACAGGCTGTATTCCATATATTTAAGGTTTCAGTAATTTCAGCTCTAACCTTTTCTTCCGTCTTCTGAGCGTAAACAGGATTTGTAATTGCTGACAAAAAAATCAGGGAAAGAGACCAAAAGAAAAATTGTTTTTTTTTATTCCGTATCATTTGGGTTCTTTGTTTTGTGCAGCCAAAATGATAAGAACTGCCGATACAAGGATTAGAAGAACTGAGAGAAAACCCAGTACTAAAACCGCTAAATCCTGCCAGGATGCGGCACCTTCGGGCATATCTTTACCATTTATAGGATAGGTACTACGGCCGGCACTCCACAACGCTGACAACTGTGTGCTAATCCAGTTAGCATAAAATCCAACAAGCAGGGTGTATTTGAGAATCCTTAAGGTTTTAGGGGGAGCATTCAGCAGATGCCAGGCTCCGGCAATGGCAATAAGAATAGCGCCCTGTAAAAGGCCAACGGTATGTGAACTAAGGGCAATCCGGGGTGCCAGGGCGAAAAAAGTGGTAAAGCCGGAAAGTAAACTAAGTAGCGTCATGATGCCGCCATGAAACAGAATTTGACGGGCCTCGTTGGTACTGCTGATCGAATTTTCGTTTTTCATAATTTTGATTTTTAGATTTTTAGATTTAGATTTCCTACTCTTTTCAGGGATTTTCGGATTCCTCCAGTAAACTTAATCTCGTCAGGAAAGCCAGGGAGAAAAATATCAGGGCTTTATAAAAGTGTGATACACCTACAAAATTATAAAAATTAAATCACAAAAAACAAATGTTCAATTTTAATTACATGTTATTCAGCATGTTTCGAACTTATTTTAAATTTGTTCGAAAATAATCGCAACGAAGTTTCGTTTGATTGAACCGGTACCTGGACGTTAGACCACCATGCATTGTAACAATAGATTCATACAAATCCTTACTATATTCGCATTCAAATTGAACAATTAGACATTTCGTATGCATCTGTTTTATACCCCTGATCTAAAAGATGATAATTACCGGCTTAGTGAAGAGGAGTCGAAGCATTGTGTAAGGGTGTTGCGGCAAACTGAGGGCGACACGCTGTTCCTTGTGGATGGGAAAGGGTTATTCTGCGAAGCGGTGATCTTAGTGGCTCATCCCAAGGGTTGCGAACTGAAGGTTGTTAACCGGCAATCCGGCTATGGGAAGAGGGATTTTAAACTCATTATGGGAGTCTCTCCGACCAAAAATATCGATCGCTATGAGTGGTTTTTGGAAAAGGCAACTGAGATTGGGATCGATTCCGTTATCCCGGTGATCGGGCGTTACTCTGAACGTAAGGAGATTAAACCCGAGCGGCTTGAGAAGGTTATGGTATCGGCAATCAAGCAATCGATCAAGGCCTATTTACCCAGACTGGAGCCTTTACAATCGTTCAAGACAACGATAAAAATCCCCTTTGAAGGGCAACGATTCATAGCGCATTGCAATGCCGGGGAAAAAATTTTGCTGCGCGATGCGATTAAAAAGGGGGTGGATGTGATGATACTTATCGGTCCCGAAGGTGATTTTTCTGTCGAAGAGGTGGATGCAGCTATTTCGGAAGGATTTATTCCGGTCTCGCTTGGTGAGGCGCGGTTGCGGACTGAAACTGCGGCACTTGTTGCCTGCCATACCATTAATCTGATCAATCAATAGGGTAAGGCGATTGGGTCACGCGATTTTTAATCGCCTATTTAATTTACAAATTATCAATATCTTATATTATTAAAAAGGCGATTAAAAGGGCGATTAAAAATCGCCCCACCCATTTAAGAGGCGATTGGAAATCGCCTCACCCAAATGAAAAACCCCGGTTACCCGGGGTCTTTTTTATTGATTAAAAATTATTCAATCGCGGTTAAGCTAAGGAAATATTTATTTTACCCTTTCGAGTTGTAACGTTTTAGTAGTAGCATCGCATACTGTTGACGGACCCCAGTATTGAATAGGTCCGGGATAAACGAATGAGGTTTTGATTGCCCACTCGTCGCGTTTGGCTGCAAAAGCTTTAAACGGCGCTCCATCCAAAAGGACCAGCGCTTTTTGGATTACAGGTTTCATTTCGCCATGACGACGTTCCATATTCATCATCATTGTGATTGGAACTCCGCCGGGAATCCACTCAGCAGCAGGGGCTGTAGTGTTACGGATCGATGACAAATAACCTGTCTTTCCGTTTGCAATCAGGAGGGAGGCCACAAAACCAAGCGAATAGCAATAGTCTGAATCAAAATTCGAAGGGGCGGCACAGCGACCTTCATAACCAAAGAAGTGGTTTTGTGCAGAGAAACTAACTTTTAATCCGCCTCTCCTCAATTCGGCAAGTCTTTTTTCAACCATCTCGATTAGCAGACGCTCAGTCTCGATACGCGACACCTGAACATTTCCGTGGGGATCACGGTCGAGTGTGAGCTGCCGTCCGATACCATTTGGGAGAGAGGCAAATACTTTGGAAGATTCCTTTGAGAGGGTATCGATAACAAAATCGCGTCGCTCTGTATTGGTGGTGAGGTTCTGAAATTTTTCAGCTGTTGCATGACCTTCGGCCAGCAGATCATTAAGTTCATCGATAAGCACCTTCATCTCGGGGATGAATTCAACGAGACCTTCGGGAATGAGCGCAACACCAAAGGTTTCGCCGTTTTGGGCACGTTTTACCACGATGTCGGTAATATCATTTACGATTTGCTCCAGTGTAAGCTTTTTCTCCGCAACTTCTTCTGAGATTAAACAGACATTAGGGAAAGATTGTAGTGCACACTCCAGGCCGATATGGGAAGCTGAACGCCCCATTAGTTTAATAAAGTGCCAGTATTTTTTGGCTGAATTGGCATCGCGCATGATGTTGCCAATGAGTTCAGAGTAGGTCTTGCAAGCTGTGTCGAAACCAAAAGAGGCTTCAATCATCTCATTTTTGAGGTCACCATCGATTGTTTTCGGACAACCAATCACCTGGATTCCTGTATTTTTCTGAAGGTAGTATTCTGCCAAAACACATGCGTTTGTATTTGAATCATCACCACCGATAACGACAATTGCTTTGATACCCAATTTATTGCAGATATCAACCCCCTTGTCGAATTGTGCTGTTTCTTCAAGTTTGGTACGACCAGAACCAATAATATCAAACCCACCCGTATTGCGGTATTCGTCAACGATTTCAGAGGTAAGCTCCAGATATTTGTGATCGACAAGACCGGCGGGTCCACCAAGGAAGCCGAATAGTTTGTTCGAAGGGTTGAGTTTTTTCAGTCCGTCAAATAATCCTGATATCACATTATGCCCTCCCGGAGCCTGTCCGCCTGACAAAATAACCCCAACATTGAGTGCGGGATAGGATGTTACTTCGGAACTCTCTTCAAAGGTAATAATCGGCATTCCATAGGTACCGGGAAAAAATTTCTTAATATCTTCCTGATCGGCTACCGAATTGGTTTTCCCCCCTTCAACTACCTTAACTGTATTTGACAGTGCCTTAGGCATCTTAGGGGCATACTTTGAACGTTCAATCTGAAATACACTTTTAATCATTAGCTATATTATTATGGATGAACACTATAAATTTTACTTTATTTTTAAAGGCGACGTAAAGTTAATCATTATAACCTTTAGTGAACGAGAAGCCCATTCTTGCCATTTAAATTTAAGGAAAAATTAATATTTATACTATTTTTGAGGGGAGAAATCGTTGACATTTGCGTCAAATTTTATTAAAGATGCTTATCAATTTTAATTAATCCATTAAAAGAGATCCTATGAATCAGATTCCTGCAACAGATGAATCATCACCCTTTCTTCAAAAACATTCAGCACTAATCCGCATCTGGCACTGGCTTACCTTCATTGCAATTACAACACTAATAATCACGGTATTACTTGCCTCAACAGCCCTTAATCCGAGGGAAAACGTTAAATTGGTTAAGGAGCAACTCTCTCAAAAAGGGATCACTGTAACTGATGATCAGGCATTTTCGGTATCTCATTCATATGATGATAAGATGTGGGATTTCCATAAACTTGTCGGTTTTGTACTCGCCTTTCTGCTGTTTTCCCGGATTATCATTGAGGTTGTTCAACCTTCAGACGAAAAATTGATGGTTCGCCTTAAAAAATCGCTTAACCTCAATGCAGCAACCCCTGAGGATCAAAAATTAAAAAAACACTATCTGACAGTTAAACGGGGATATTTTGTGTTTTATATTCTGCTTTTAGTTATTGTACTCACCGGGCTTGGAATTGCTTTTGGACATGATGTGGCATTTCTGGACCATAACCACCGTTTGATTATGAAAATCCATAGTTTTTGTCAGTATCTGATGTATGGATTTGTTGCGGTTCATCTGGGCGGGGTTATTATTGCCGACCTAACGCACTCCGGTGGAATCGTTTCAGGAATGATCAATGGGAATAGAAAGAGGAATTAAGGACGAGGGCACGACTGCACGAGGGTACGAAAAGAAGGGGCGAGAGTCAGGCAGTCAGGCACGGCAAACCATTATTTTAAACTAAATAATATTTCAGATAAAGTTCAATCAACTTTTAAAGGTAAAATTTTATGAAAAGGCGATTTGTTTTTGTTTCAGTCCTGTTATGGATGATTTTATTTAATTCGAAAAATGTTGATGGGCAGAATTCGGACTATCGGATATTCAAAACTATTCAACTGGAAGGTGACGGGGGCTGGGATTACCTCTCCGTTGATGAGTTTAATCATCAACTATTTGTATCTCATAGCACAAGGGTTAATGTCGTTGATTTATTAAAAGGGGAACAAATTGGAGTGATAACCGGGACCGAAGGTGTTCATGGAATAGCCATTGACAATGATCTGAAAAGGGCATTTATATCGTGTGGCAAGGATTCATCGGTCTCTGTGGTTGGACTTTTGGATTATAAGCTTATTGCTAAAGTAGCTGTAACAGGCAAGAATCCGGATGCCATTCTTTATGATCCATTTTCGAAAAAGGTATTTACGTTTAATGGCAGGACCAGCAATTCTACCGTGCTTGATGCTAAAACTTTAAAAGTTGTGGCTACGATTCCACTCTCCGGCAAGCCTGAATTTGCACAAACAGATGAAAAAGGGAAGATATTTGTCAATATAGAGGATAAAAGCAGTCTCACCATTATCGATGCCAAAAGTTTGACCGTTGAAAAAACCTGGTCTGTTTCTCCGGGAGAAGAACCTTCAGGATTGGCACTGGACCGCGCAAATCACCGTTTATTTTCGGTATGCAGCAATAAAATGATGATAGTTTCAGACGCAGTAACCGGTAAGGTTATAACTTCGGTTCCAATTGGAAATGGGTGTGACGGTGTTGCCTTTGATCCCGGGACTAAACGTATTTTTGCTTCAAACGGTGAAGGGACTATGACTGTTATTCAGCAGAAAAGTGCTGATCAATATGAGGTTACAGAGAATTTTGCGACACAGCCAGGGGCAAGGACCATCACTTGTGATCCTACCACCCATCATATCTATCTCTCTGTTGGAGAATATTTACCGGGAACAGACAGAAGAAGAGCTGTGAAACCAAATTCATTTAAAATCCTTGACATTGAGCCGCTAAAAAGGTAAAGTAAAATAGAAGGTTGATCCTTTTCCTAATTCTGAGTTCAATTGAATTTCGCTACCAAGGTGCCTTAAAATTCCCTGGACAATCGACAGACCCAGACCGCTTCCTTCAAAAGTGCGGGTGTTTGAACCATCTCCCTGAACGAAACTTTCGAAGATTTGTTTTTGGGTATCTTCATTTATTCCAATTCCACTATCTTTGACATAGCACTCAATTTTAGACTGGTAAATATGAATTCCTAAAGTTACATTTCCTTTTGATGTAAACTTGATAGCATTAGCAACAATATGGGAAATCACAATTCGCAATAATTCGGGGTCGCTTTCCAATATAAAATCGGAGGAGTTTTCAGGAATTAATAAGGTAAATGTCAGACCTTTATCCTGACAGATTTTGTGATATTTATTTTCTGCCTCACTCAATAAATGGGAAAGTCTGACGGGTTGGAGTTTAACCTCCAGATTACCTGAGGTTATCAACGAAATTTGAACATAGTCGGTAATTGTATTGATGAGTCGGTTTGCCGAAGTTTCCATCATTTTAAGATACTCTTGTTTCTCATCTTCGCCCAGGTCTGTAGAAGCCAGTAATGATGCAAAACCGAGTACTCCATTCATTGGGGTGCGTATTTCGTGTGAAATTGTTTGAAGGAATGAGGTCTTTAACCGGTCACTCGCCTCAGCCTTATTTTTTGCCGCCAGGAGGTCGATTGCAATTTTTTCAAGTTCTGCAGTACGTTCCCTGACCTTCTCTTCGAGGTGCTGATTTTGATCCAGTAATTGAAGGTGCAGGAATCTTGAATAGAGCAAATTCCGGATTCGAAGCCCTACCTCGATCAAATCAAATGGTTTAGAGAGGAAGTCGCTTGCCCCTTCTGCAAGGGCCCTTTGTTTTGCTTCAGTGGTAATATTTGCAGAAAGGACTAAAATTGGCAGAAAAGTATTTGAATCGATAAAGGGTTTAAGTTGATCCATTATTTCAAACCCGGAAAAATAAGGCATTGCCAAATCGAGCAGGATCAGATCTGGGGAAAAAGTATGAAATAATGATAAGGCCTCTCGTGAATCTATCGTACTTTTAATATTGCGAAATCCCTCCATTTCCAGAAATCCCTCCAAAAGATCCACATTTGGTTGCTGATCATCAATAATCAGAATATTAGCGCTTTTCAATCTTAATTCATTCATAATCTTGCATTCAAAACGGATAAGACAATATTTAAGGTGCATTTTCAAGATACAACCAATTTATCGGTTCACTCAAACCTTATTCAGGTAATTCAGCGTTGTGAGCTTATTTATTCCAACCGCTCATTACTTTTATAAGCATTCCAATTTTTTCTTCTAAAATTTGATTCTTCTTTTCAAGTTGCTGATAAAGATACCTGGTTTCGAGCAGATTTCTGATTCGAAGCATGACTTCTATAAAATCGAACGGTTTAGCCAGGAAATCGCGGGCTCCGCTCGCCAGCGCCCGTTGTTTGGCATTTGGTGAGATATCTGCAGTCAGGACAAGGATAGGCCAGTAAACATCCTGCGGTATCAAAGGTTTCAGCTGCTCCATTACCTCATAGCCTGAAAGTTGGGGCATCATTAAATCAAGCAGAATTAAGTCAGGTTGAAATGATTTAAATACACTTAAGGTCAGCGTTGGATCTGTTATACTTTCAATATTTTTAAAACGCTGCATCTGCAGAAAGCCGACCAGCAAGTCAATATTTGGCTGATGATCATCAACGATAAGAATTTTTGCATTTTTCAGATTTGAATCGATCATTTTGTTTGTTTTATTTTAAGATTTAAGTTATGAAAAGTCGGTATACGCTTGTTTATATATACTAATTGAGAAAGGTATAATGGGTTGCTATAAAGCTTCACAAACCTAACCAATATAAATTAATTCTCAACCTTATCCGATCCATTTATCTACCTCCATTAAAAACAGTGGGACATCGAGCGGCTTGGTTAAAAAACTACGGGCGCCTGCATTTAATAATTTTTCAAGTTGTTTGGGCATAGCATCAGCGCTGATGATTACCACCGGTATAGCCTTTGTTTTTTCATCAACCTGGAGCATCGCCAAAACATCGCTGCCGTGAATATCGGGTAGGTTAAGGTCCAAAAGGATAAGGTCAGGCTTGAATTGTATTGCCAACGGGATAGCCTGAGTGCCATACATGGTTGTTATTAGTCGTAGATTTAACCGTTTTAAACTTATGATTTGTTCCATGAGTTCAATATTCGAGAGATTATCTTCCAGGTATAAAATTGTTCCTTTAATATTGTCTGGATTTTTATCCTGCACAGTGACAAGATCGGTAGCTTTGATATTATTTGTCAAATTTTCAGCTTCAGGGAGTTCAATCCAAAAGGTACTTCCTTTACCCTGAATACTTTCAACTCCGACTGTTCCACCCATTGCATCCATAAGTTTTTTAACTACTGCAAGTCCAAGTCCAGTCCCTTCGGTAGTGGTTTTTTCAGCTCCCATACGTTCGAAGGGTGTAAAAAGTTTATGAATATCGTGGGGGGCAATTCCTGCACCAATATCGGTAATTGAGATCCGAACCGGGATAATGCCAGCCTCATTTACATCCATTTTTTCAGCATTAATGACAATGGTTCCCCCAATTTTATTGTATTTCAAGGCATTGCTTAAAAGGTTCAGGAGCACTTGTTTTAACCTTTGGCGATCTGACTTTACGTAGAATTCGTTTTCGGTAGAATTTGATAATTCCAATTTAATTTCCCTGGCTTCGGCCAGAGGATATACCGAATCCAGCATCTCCCTGATTACACTTGTTACGAGTAGGGGTTCAATAATAAGTTCAATATGGCCAGCTTCGATACGGGATATTTCAAGTACCTCGTTTATCAGGTTCAGAAGGTGTTTTCCGCTGTTCAGAATATGTCCAACACCTTTCTTTTGCTGTTGGTTTAATTTACTTCCCATCTGAAGCAGTTGAGCAAATCCAAGTATTGAATTCATGGGTGTGCGAAGCTCATGGCTCATGCGGGAGAGGAATTCACTCTTGGCAAGGTTGGCTTTCTCAGCCTCATTTTTTGCCGTATTGAGTTTTTCTATAATTTGCTGGCGGTCGGTAATGTCGAAAAAGGTAACCACCGCCCCTTCGATATGTCCGTTAACATACAGCGGATACGACCAATACTCAGCCGGAAAGCAGGTGCCATCATGCCTCCATAGCACTTCGTTATCAACATGTGTACCAATTCCCTTAAGGAAGGCAATTTGAATCCTGCAATTTTCCAGTTCAAGTTCTGATCCGTCAGAATTAGAGTGGTGAATTAGTTTATGCATATTTTTGCCAAGCATTTCATCCAGGCTTTCAAGGCCAAGTGTTTGAATGCATGCCCTATTCGAAAAAGTACAATTGCCTTCCAGATCAATTCCATAAATAGCCTCGGCAGTAGAGTTAAGCAAGATCTTAAACCGATCTTCACTCTGCTTAAGCTCAAGAGTCGATTGACCGGCAATTTGATTTGCCCTATTGAGCATACTTAACAGTGAGAGCGACAGGGCAGTTAACAACAGACTTATTATAATTCCGCTTCCCAGTTTAATTTTCACATTGTTACTAAGGTAATATTTTTCGCGGGCCTGTGAAAATTTGAGCGTCCATTTAGTCCCGTTAAAATCAATAGGGACTAAAATGGTCCGGAAGGCTGAATTAATCAATTGAAGCGAATCTACAACCTGACTTTTATAGAGTAAAGAACTGGTTGACAAGCTATCGTCATAAATCTGCAGTTGAATCCGGTTCAATCGGTCTGTATCCCACCTCCCTAAAATACCATTCATTAAGTCGTTCATTCTGAAAGGGCTGTAAGCCCACCCTTTGATTGCCAGCCTGCGTTGTTCAATTGTGGCTATCGGCATATTCTTATGGTAGACAGGGACATACATCAGTGAACCAAACTGAACATCCTGATTTGTCTCCTGGACCAGCGTTACTTTTCCCGAAAGGATAGCCAAATCAGAATCCCGTGATAGCTCCATCGCCTTTCGCCTGACCGGTTCGGTAAACATATCGTATCCGATTGCACGCAGGTTCCGGCCCGAGAAAGGTTCCAAATAAACGATTGAAGTATAAATATCCCGTTCTCCGGAAGGTTTAATGGAATAATCGGCAAGCCCTTCCGATCTTATCTGTCTGATATGCTGCACTAAGTGGTTGTTCGGAATAATCATAGAATATCCAACTCCCTGAATTCCAGGCAAATTTTTATCTATTCTGACCCGATCCACAAAATTATGCCAATCGGAACGGTTGATTGAGTCGCTTGAAACAGAAAATGCGGATGCGGATCGCAGGAGAAAAGCATACGAGTGGAGACGGGTTGCTATTTTAGACTTAATTTCATCGCAAATCAATCCAAACTCCTTTTTCTGGTTTACTACATTCTCATGGCCTGAATTTACAGAGACCAAAAGGGTGAGAAGCAAACTAATTATCAGCACTGCAAAAACCCTCCAGCGATCTGCCGGACGAATTTTCAGAAACATTACATATTTTAATAAGGGTAATCTCATCTTTTTAGTTTGATTTGCAAATGCTTGGGCAAATAATTTTGAAGAATCTGCTTAACTATTTTTCTTTTTATCTTTTTTATTAGAATAGAGCCATTTATCTACCTCCAGTAAAAACAGTGGGACATCGAGCGGTTTGGTTAAATAGTTTCGGGCTCCTGCCTTGAATAGTTTCTCTTGCTGCTGCGACATTGCATCTGCGCTGATAATTATAACTGGTATCGCCTTTGTTCTCACTTCAGCCTTAAGAAGGGCGATCACTTCATCGCCATTTATATCGGGCAGATCGAGATCGAGAAGGATCAGGTCCGGTTCAACTTCCAGAGCCAATGGAACAGCCTGTTTTCCATTTATAGTTGAGAAAAGGCGGATATTGGAGCGGTGATCGGCGAGTATTTGTTCAACAAGTTCAATATTTGAGCGATTATCCTCGATATACAATATTGTACCGTTTTTATGAGTAAGTGCCGATTCAGGTTCTGTCAGGTTAACCGGGTTTGCAACACTTTCATGTTGATTATCACCAGCCGGCAATTCAATCCAGAAGGT
>CAIXCY010000167.1 GCA_903918045.1 uncultured Bacteroidia bacterium | reverse complement strand
GAGACCCTAAAGACGGCCTGTAAACGGGAACTGTTCGAAGAGACCGGATTGAAAGATATCCCGTTGAAACAGTTTTTTACGTTTGATGCTGTTGGACGTGACCCACGTCACCGCACGGTTACAACCGTTTTTTACGGGGTTATTACCGACCCGATTCCGGTTTTAGGGGGTGATGATGCAGAAACTTCAGAGTGGTTTGCAATCGATGCCCTGCCTGAACTGGCATTCGATCATGACGAAATTATTCAGAAATTTAAAACCGAGCAGCTGTAGTATGTTGAGGTCCTGACTGATAGGTTCAGCTGTCTATTAAATTAATTTTTCAATCAAGCCTTCACTTATAGCAATTTACTGTCAAGTTCTCAGTCATGGTTTATCTGATGCATGACCTCAAATAATTAATAGTTTCGGGTCCTTCATTAAACAGAAGATCCAAAATACTTAGATTGGGGACAAAACCAAATTTTTCATGAAAGACCTGGATGTATGGATTCGCAACAAAGTTGAGATCGTCAGCCTGCCTTTGTGGTTTGGGATGCAATGTATATCTGAGGTCGTCGAGTTGTGCAGGAACATTACCCGGTGGAAAATACTCTGCGGTATAGTTGATTTCCGTTTTAATATTTAACGCATTTAATACGACTTGCTGAATTTCCTGATTAAAATCAATCAGGAATTTCCATCTTTTTTGGTGAAAAAAGGGAGCGAGGTCGTCAGCGTAAAACTCGAAAAAGGGTGAATTATTATAGGCAGAAACGATTCCCCTCCAGTGTATTTGTTGCCATGGATATTCATCGGATAATTGCTGCTCTTTTAGCGGGCCCTTTGCCCTTGGACCATTTACAATGGGAAGGGTAAGTTGCAAGGCTCCATTAGCCGTAAGGATTACAGTTCGGTTACGGTACGATTGTTTAAGGTAGCTCTCCCAGTATTCGATAAAGACAGAGGGATATCCAATGATCTTTGTAAAATATTGCACCGGCCCCAGGTATGCACTACTTAACAGTATCCCTTTTTGCTGTCCAACCATTTAATAATCGAAAAATTTATGACCCGGTTCCCCCTCGATCGTAAGACCATTGTCTGAAACCGGTTCCCGGTCTTCATGATTTTCCTCCCCTTCGAGTGCCGGTTCCTCAAATTCTTTCAGTTTAATCTGAAGCCTTTTAATCCGGTTTTTTAATTTCTGGTTGTCAATGTATGCAAAGACAACCGTTATCAACACTCCAATCAGGATCGAGATCATCAGAATAAGTGCCAGTGGTACATCATTCGCTTTGATCCATAAAATTTTAACAGGAACTTTTACTTCGTTTTGCAGTGTAAAGATGACCATGGCCACACCAAGTATAATTCCTGTAAGTAATCCTCTTTGCATCTGCCTGCTATTAATTTATTGTTTTAGTTCCTGACCGCTCTTTGTCAGGCTTAAGTCTTACTTTTCGGACTTCTGAAGTGTTTATTTCCACCTTTTCATCGTCGGGAGCGCCATACTCATTTCTAAAATAAATATTATAGGAGACACCCATTGGAACGATAAGTTTCATCGATTTAACGGGTGGCATAACGATATCGCGAATGTCAAAATAGGCCGAATCCTTCCACCTGTAGTCGGTCACCATGTTTACAAAAAGGGTATCCTTTGAATCATTTTGTAATTTCAATTTACGGTAAGCCTGCCCTTGTGGTTGCGAATAGAGATCCACCCCTGTAAATGCTGCACCCACTGCCGCTCCAACGACTAAGAAACTTTCCCCAATATTTACGCCTGTTCGGTATTGATGCATCTTCTTTTGACGCTGAATGCTTGCCGGATCGGTGATATATCCCGATATACTGCATGACAAAAGAATTGAAATTAGTATACTCAGGGGTATTAACCGGATGATCATCTTCCTCTGAGATGAGATTTCAAATTGTTTTAAGGTTGACAGAATATCTCTAAACATCGGTTAAGGCATTAATTATGAAATTGTTGTAGTGATACCGCAAAGAATTACAGTGTATTTAACCTGCGATTCTTTGCGGTATTGAGTTTGATTTCCAGGCTTTAATGTTCCTTTTCAGTAAAAAAGTGTAATTATTTCACACTCATAAAGAAACGTTCCCAACGAATTTTGGAGAGGAAGCTTTTGTTTTTATCCAATGAGAGCCAAACAAATGAAGCCTTCCCAACAACATGGTCTTCGGGGACAAATCCCCAATATCTCGAATCTGCCGAATTATAGCGGTTATCGCCCATCATCCAGTAATAATCCATTTTAAAGGTATAAGAAGTTGCAGGTGATCCGTTAATATAGATGATATCCCCTTTAACCTTTAGGTCATTCTCTTCATAAACATCAATAATCCTTTTATATAAGGGAAGATTTGCAAGAGTCAGTTTGATTGTTATCCCTTTTTTCGGAATCCAGATCGGGCCGAAATTGTCAAGATTCCAGGTAAGCTTTGGATCGCTTGGAAAGATTGCCGGATCGCTGTTGTCTGCCGGCCATGTAACACGCTCCTTGGAGGTAATGAATTTCATGTCATCCATTTTTTTAGCCTGTGCGGTCGTAAGCGAAAGGATGTAACGCGAATCGGAACCCTCAATCTCAGAACGGGTGATATCGAGTTTCTCAAGTGTATTGTCATTGATAGTTGTCCCGGTAATCGTAATCATATATTTATATTGAATACCCGGGATCTCCTTCTGTGGTTTTCCATTCACATAAACCTGTCCTTTGACTATTTTCAGGGAGTCTCCTGCAATTGCAATACAACGTTTAATATAGTTTTCACGCTTATCAACCGGGCGGTAAATAATATCTCCAAATGTTCTTTTATCACCCCAAACCCGGTCGCGGCCGTATGATCGGACCATTTCATAGTAACTGCGCTCCTGCATACTCACTGCAACAGTGTCCCCTTCCGGAAAATTAAAAACGACTACATCATCATTTTTTACTTTGCTGGTTCCTGCAATACGCCTGTATGGGTTGTGAATAAGTGTTGAGAATGAAGGAATTGTACTCGAAAGTGGCATCGTATGATGGACAAACGGGAACGATATCGGTGTGTTTGGCATCTTTGGACCATAAGCCGTTTTACTCACAAAAAGATAATCACCAACCATCATCGATTTTTCCATGGAGGAAGTTGGAATTGTATAGGCTTCGATAAAGAAAAGACGTATAAATGTGGCTGCTATAACTGCAAAGATAATTGCATCAATCCACTCCACAACCTTGGTCTGCTTCCCTTCCGGTGGATTCTTTTTTTTCCAAAAGGCCCAGTGCACCCGTTTTGTTACATAACTATCGAAGATGATCACAAGACCAATAAGCCACCAGAAATTGCTTACCCAAATTACCCAAAGCAGGTAAAGACCACCGACAAGGCCTAACTTAAACCATTTACTTTCCAATAAATTATTCATTCGTATCTTATTTTGTTTTATTAAAATTTCAGGAGATCTGTCATCGAAAGAATACCCTTACGCCCTGCGCTGTATTCGGCTGCAAGTACCGCTCCAAAAGCAAAACCTTTGCGGCTGTAAGCACTATGAGTAATTTCTATAAAGTCTACCTCGGAGTTATATTTAATCGTGTGGATTCCGGGAACCTGACCTTCACGTAACGCTTCAATATGCAATTCGTTATTTTCTGATTCTTCCTTGAGTGTCCAGTTTGTCTTTTTATCGTTTATCGCCAGAATATCTTCGGCTAAAGTAATGGCGGTACCGCTGGGTGCATCGAGCTTCTGGGTATGGTGAACCTCTGTCATTGAGACATCATACTGAGGGAATGCAGTCATTAGCTTTGCCAGGTATTTGTTTAACCCAAAGAATACATTTACCCCCAGGCTAAAATTCGAGGCATAGAAAAAACACCCCTGTTTGGAGAGACACTCCTCTTCAACTTCTGTTCTCCGCTCAAGCCACCCTGTACTTCCACTGACAACCGGCACACCCGATTCAAAACATTTCAGATAGTTGTTTACAGCCGTTTCAGGCCCGGTGAATTCTATTGCAACATCTGCCCTGGAAAGGTTTTCGGTCGTAAGATCACCCTGGTTCTGTATGTCTATCTTCAATACGATTGAGTGTCCGCGGCTTAAGGCGATCTGCTCTATCTCTTTTCCCATCTTGCCGTAACCTATCAGCGCAATCTTCATACTTCTCTTTTAAAAATTAATTCGTCTGTTTTTATTCCAATTGCAAAGATAAGATTATTGATTAAATCCCCATATTATAATAGCGAGTCACAAGGGGTTAATTATTGACTGCAAACTGATGGATTCGGCAGGCGTTCCCAATGCTTCGGGGATTACTTGTGGCTGATACTCTTAAAGTCAGGATGTGTTTGCTGTTCTTCAGCGAATCTGTCAGCATAAGAAGCCATGGAAGGTGTAATTGTTCGCTCCATGGGGTGAATTGATCCACTTTTTTGAATTCGGTACCATCTATACTGTATTCCAGTATCCCTGCATCCGGCCCTGAGGTGATAAATAGACCAATGGCTGTCCCCCAAAATTTCAGTTTCAATGTTGCTCCTGGTTGTGTTGCCTCAAGCACTGGAACATCCACAAAGCCTTCACGGGTAGATACTTTATCAGTTGGCTCCCACCTTGGGACTAACTTCCAACCCGATTTCAGCTTCGCCGTTCCGATTGGATCAAAATGACCATTAATGTAGGAGTATTGATCCAATATCTTGTTGGGTAGTGTTTTATACTGTTGTTTTTCGGACGTTGGCATGTCCCAGGATCTCTCAAAGAAATGGCTGATTGTTCTGAAATAGAGCTGTTGCCCAAACGGTGAGGGATGAAGATCCTTAAAATCATCCCGCCAGGTAAACTCGCCATTTAGGATCCGGTCGGTGACCTCCTTCGCAAGGTTTATCGAAGGAATTGAATAATAAGCTGCAACCTTCTCATGTTGTTCAATAACCTCAGGAGTCTTGCCACTGGTGTAATCTGCCATCTTATCCGGATCGACAAAATGAAGCATCACAATATCAATAAAAGGGTTCGATTTAATGGCATGATAAATGATCCCCTCCATTCCTCGAAGTTGAACCTCCGGTGAAATACCGTTTGTGGCATCATTTACAGCAGCTTCCTCAAAAAGCAGGTCGATAGTCCCTTTGGATAAGACATCCCGGACAATTCGCATCGCTCCGGGGGTAGAACCGGTGGACGGAATTCCGGCACTGATAAATTCAAATTTAGTGTGGGGAAACCGTTGTTTAAGATATTGACAAACCAAATCGCGCCAACCCGGATTATAAGTGATTGAGCCGCCCAGAAAGGCAACCCTTCCAATTTTCTCCCTTTCAAATTTTATTCTGCAATTTTCTATATTTCCGCGGAAATTGATTGCCATTTTTGATTCGACAGGAAGGGGAGGATCCGCTAATTCAGGAGCCGTATGGGAAAGGATGAAACTGACGATGGGAGCGGGGTCTTTCAGGCTGTGTGGGTGATGACCGCAACCCTCTTTAATAATCACCTTGATCTCTCCACCAGCTTCCCGATAGGTTTTTACCAGAATATCGGTGTTTTCTTCCATCGGTACCACCTCATCTTTTGCACCGCAGACATGAATAGCAGGCACATGTGCTTCTGCCAGTTTCCTGGCATTGTAAACCGGCATACCCCTGAATTCATTAATCGTCTCTTCTATAAGATTATAGGCAATCAAATGAGCCTTCCAGTCATCGGGTGACCCGACCCCTTTCCACTTGCCTCCAGGCCAGCTGCGAAGGTCACATACCGGGGCATCGGCATAAATACAGGCTACTTTATCCACATTTTCGGAACCCCAATTGTAAATATAAAGTCCTCCCCGACTAAATCCCTCAAGCACTGTTTTGAGATTAAGGTGGTATTCCTTAATCAGATAATCGTAATAATGGTTCCAAAGCGTTACCGCCTCGTTGTTGCCACAATATTCCGCACCATCCACGTAAACGACATGAAATCCCTTTTCAAGCAAGGCGATCTCGGTTTGAGGCTCATGGCCCCAGAAACGTGCCCGCCAGATCCAGTGAAGGCCTGGTTCCGGTCTGGCAGGAAATACAATTTTGGCATCATGCCCTTCGAATTTGAAATCCAGACATTTAAAACCGTGGTAATTGGTTTCCTGCGCCGCCGAGATATAATGTGCACCAAAAAATAGGAGTATCCAAAATGTAATTTTAAGTTGCAGATTACGCGCTCTTTTCATCGATTTTGTAATTATTTAAACAGTTTATCCAGTCCGAACTGCTTTATCGCTTCCTGAATGGTAGCGCCGGCTTTCTTCTTAAACTCCTTTTCTACTAAACTCTTAGCCTCCGAAAGGTCTACTTTTACTTCGGGTTTGTCAAAATTTCCCCCAAGATTAATTCCAACAGGAAGTTTGGTGATATTTTCTGTTCCCGGTACAAAACCAATATACCCGTTTACCTCTTCGCTCAGATCTCCCTTGTTCACCTTGAAATCGATCCGGTAATCCATCGCCAGCGCTGCCGATTGCTTTCCCGATATTGTAACATCCTGACCGGCTATCTTCGTCGTAAACGGGGAGATGCTCAACCCTCCGTCGGTGATTCTAAAATTGGTCAGGAAATCATTGACTTTTACCTTTGTAAAGAGATCTTTCCTGAAATATTTACCGATCTCACTGAAAAGATTAGTTCCTATTAATTCGATATTTTTTGCATTCAGTGTCCCACCACCGTTGACTGTCGAAAATTGAGGGGTATTGCCAGATCCGATTTTACCATTAAGTGAAATGGCTGAATTAAAGGCCCCGGTACTTTGGCTTGCAATTGGGAGAAAGTGGCGCACGGTACCCGAAGATTGATAGGCGGTTGGAAGATCGAAATCCTTTATGTCAAGTTTAAAATCAAAATCGGGAACCACGCCCTTTGGAGTGGAATAGGCTCCCGAGACTAAAACTTTTCCGCTGAGCATGTTCATATTTAATCCGTCCAGCAGTATTTTGTGCTCCTTTATCGTCACTTTCCCGGTGATTTGAGTAATGTTTATCTTTTCATACAGCGCTTTTGTAACAGAAGACTGAATGGTGAAATTAAGATTTTCGGGTATTTCTACAGGTTTTTCGGAGGCAGTAGAGTCTTTTGTTGAGGCATTTGCCATTAACTGATTAAAATTCAAATAATTCGATTTCAATGCGATAGTCCCGTTTAAAATTCCATTCTTCAGGATGTAAGCCCAGTAATTGGTCAGCGATCCGGTCGCTGAAAAATCACTCTCGCCCATATTCCCGGTGAGGTTGGCGAGGGTAATGGTTTTTGGATTCAGTCCGATATTTGCAGCCTTGATCTCCAGTTTTTGTGGCAGGCTTTTCGTAGCAAACGAAAAATCCTGCAATGAAATCTTTCCTTCGGTTCTGAAATTTTCATACTGCTGTTTTTCAATTGCTGAATATGATCCGTTGAAATCAACCACTGCATCAATAATCCCTTTTACATCCATCGAATCCATTGGAACCGCCTGTTTCAAGGAGGCAAAATCAATACGCCCCTTCAGATTTCCTCTTAACTGCGGATCACTTATCGGGGTGGCAACAAAAAGGGATGCCGTTAGGGGATTTCCAGCGAGCGAGGCTCCAAAATTCTGAAGGTCAATTTTGGTAAGGTCCAGCGCCCCCTGTGGTTTGGAAATATTGGCGCTAATCTCAATTTTTTCTATCTCTCTGGGCAAATTTGGGTATTTTAATTGTCCCCCTGATATTTTTAGGTCAACATTAAATCCTGGCATTGTCGTGTCGGAATAATACCCTTTCACATAGCCACCAAAAGAAATATCCCCTTGAGTCTTTACCCCTTTGAGGTTTTTTTGATATTGGGCTGGAATAAATCCAAACAAATCTTTCAAAGAGGAGGTAGGCGACTTAAACGTCAAATCAAAATTCTTCTCTTTTTCACCAAGCGTGAACATTCCTTGCAATTGGACAGGTAATTTATTGATTAATAATTCGTTTTGAAGGAAAGTGAAGGACATCTTTTCGAAGTCAGATTGCAATCCACCGCTTATTCCCAACTTCATATTTGAAAGATAATGAGTTCCGTTACTTGCAAAATTTATACTGTCAGCCTCACCTTTGAGCTGAAGCTGGCTATTGTTTCCCTTTAAGGCTCCTGATATTTCGAAAGTACCTTGCCGAAATGAAAAAGAGCTTTGGGCCGTTTCATCCCGAAATGAGAACTGTGCATCCCGGATCTCAATTTTTTGGAGATTGATAGTGGCGCTCTTCCGGGAGACGCTTCCTTGTGTGGTGGCTCTCTTTGAAATGTCCCAGTTTGATTTCCCCCCTTTGTTTACCAAAAGATTTATTGCCGGGTTTAGAAGGCTCACCGAGGAGATCGTCAGACCGTCATTACTCCATAAACTTGAAAGGTTAACAGAGGTGGAAAGCAGTGCAACTGATAACAACCTGGTCTGATCAAATTCATCAATCCCGCTTACCGCGAAATCTTTTATTGCAATGTTCAGCTGTGGAAAACTTCGGAATAGGGATAGTTCAATCCCCGAAAAATCAACTTTTGCATTGATCGAATTGTTGGCCTCTTCTTTAATTTTTTGAGCTATCTTACTTTTAAACAGAAAAGGGATTGTGACCATTGCAATGATCAGAAATCCGAAGATGAGCAGGGTAATGATAAATCCTTTTTTCATTTGATTATAATTTATCTTTTAATAATTTAAGCCGAAGCATATTTAGGGCCGTTTGAGTCGAGCGGATGATATTTCGCTCACGATGGTTTGCAAAATTGAATACCTTTGAAATTACAAAATCAGGACCGGCGATGGCGATCCATACTGTACCAACGGGTTTTTCAATTGTCCCTCCATCCGGGCCGGCGATACCCGACGTGGCTATGGCAAAGTCGCTGTTCATGATCCGGCGTGCTCCGAGAGCCATTTCTTCAACTACATCTTTACTTACGGCACCCCGGTCTGAGATAAGGTTGGGGTCAATTCCGAGAATATTAATTTTTGTTTCGTTGGAATAGACAACAATACCACCTTTAAAATAGGCAGAACTTCCCGGATTGAGCGTTATTGAGTGGGCAATATTCCCTCCCGTGCAACTTTCGGCAATGGCCAGTGTTAAATTACGTTCCAGAAGAATTTTCCCAATATTTCCCGCCAATGTCTCCTCCTCGTAGCCAAAGATATAATCCGGAATGACTGCTGTTAATTCTTCAATTTTCTGATCCAGCAGTTTTTTCAGGTAATTCTCATTGTCTCCCCGGGCAGAAAGACGCAGACGGACACTGTGGGGACTTGGAAGATAGGCAAGTCCAATGGAATCAGGCAGACTATCCTCCCAATGGGTGATTTTTTCCGCCAGCGCTGACTCAGCCAGCCCCTGCGTCAAAACTGTCCGGTGAAGAATTGAATTGGTATTGAAAAGTTTTTTGATTCTAGGAATAACTTCGTACTCCATAAGATACTTCATTTCGAATGGTACACCCGGCATGAAAACATAGATTGTCTGATCCTTCTCAAACCAAAGTCCAGGTGCAGTTCCAAGTTTATTCGGCAGTACTATGGCTGTTTCAGGAACAAGTGCCTGATCGCGGTTAAGGGAATTAATGGCAATCCCTCTTGGTGCAAGTAGCTGAATCACATGGTCAAGCACATCATTGTTCTCAATTAACTGCGTTTCAAAAAAAGTACAAAGTGCCGTTTTTGTGCGATCGTCCCGCGTCGGCCCAAGTCCACCCGTTACAAGTACAATGGATGACTTTTTTCCCGATTCAAGTAATGTTTGGGTGATATGATCCGGTTGATCTGAAATGCTAATAATCTGACGAATATTAATCCCTTCATCATTAAGGTGCTGCGCCATCCATGCCGAGTTGGTGTCTACAATCTGACCAATTAAAATCTCGTCACCAATGGTAATCAAATCTGCTTCCATTATGTATCGGTTAATTTAGATATTTTGCAATTATTTATTTTGTGTAAAATTAAGGATGTTTTGTGAAGTATCGGTTAGTTGTCTTCGGCGAATCCCCTCCGACAGGGTATCGATTCACATCTTTAAGGTTCTTTAACTTTTTTCTTCGCCAGACAGACCGGATTAATATAATATTTTATAATTTTGGTAACTAATTGAATCTCCTAATATCACATCCCTTTTTTCTTTTTGCAGTAAGATTTTCGATCTTTTTTAAGAAATAATTTCCGGTTTCAATATTTTGCAGGCAATTGCATTCCCTATTATCTATTTCAAATCTAATTTATTACCTATAATAATTCACACCACCTAAATTAATCATAAATATTGTATTATTATGCAGATACCTTTGAAAGGAGGATCGCTTCGACAAAAGGCAGAAGACCTCCTTAAGCTGAAAGTCCAACGGATACTGGATCTTCCCCGCTCGGAGGCAGAATTGCTCAGTCTCATTCACGAGCTTGAAGTTTCGAATCTGGAGCTTCAAATTCAAAACGATGATTTTATTGCTTCTCACATGGCTGATCTCAGGATTTCAGATCAGTTTCGAAAAATCGCTTCCAGTTTACCGGGAGTTATTTATCAGTTTCTTTTACGCCCCGACGGGACCAACTGTTTCCCGTTTGCCAGTGAGGCGTTATTTGATATTTTTCACCTAAGACCCATCGATATTCTGACTGATGGATCCCCGCTGTTTGCCAAAATTCACCCTGATGACATCCTCCTTGTAAATGATTCAATTCTGGAATCAGCCAAGAATTTGTCCCCATGGCAGCAGCAGTTTCGAGTAAAGGATGCCAATGAAGCTTCACGTTTTCTTTATAGTAATGCATTGCCCGAACGAATGTCAGACGGGTCTGTTCTTTGGCATGGGTTCACCACAGATATTACCGATCAAAAAAATATTGAATCGAGGTTACTGGAGAGCGATAAATCCTATAAACACTTGATCTCGAATCTTCATATCGGGCTCCTGATTCAGGGACCGCGATCTGAAATACGGTTCAGTAACGGCAGAGCGCTTGAATTGCTTGGATTTACAGAGGATCAGCTTCTGGGAAAAACTTCATTGGATGCTGATTGGAATGTTATTCATGAAGATGGTTCCCCTTACCCCGGAACGACTCATCCGGTACCACGATGTATTTCAATCCGGGAACCAGTCCGAAATGCAGTAATGGGGGTTTTTCATCCACTGACCCAAAAGCGGGTTTGGCTGCTGGTTGATGCTATTCCGCATCTAAATTCCGATGGGGATGTAAACGAGGTGATTTGTACCTTTATGGATATCACCGATCGTAAAATAATGGAAGAAACCTTACTTGCCACAGAGCGGCAGTATCGCGACATCTTTCATAAAAATACTGCGGTTAAACTGATTATTGATCCTGACTCGGGTGCTATTTTAAAGGCCAATGAAGCTGCCTCCCTGTTCTATGGGTACTCCGTTGAGCAAATTGAATCGATGTATATCGAGGAGATTAACCTCTTACCAAAGAAACAGGTTAACGATGAGATGGCGTTGGCAATGATCCAAAAACGTAATTATTTTAATTTCCGCCACCGTTTGGCTACTGGAGAGATCCGCGATGTTGAAGTCTACTCGGGGCCTTTGGAATCTGAAGGCCGGGTTCTACTCTATTCGATTATTCATGATGTTACAAGCAGAAACCAGGCCGAATATTTACAGAAGGTAACTCTGGATAGACTTCAGAAAATCGCAAGCCGGGTACCCGGTGTTGTTTATGAGTACCGTTTAAGGTCCGATGGTAGTTCGTGTTTCCCATTCGCAAGCGAAGCGATCAGAGATATTTACAGGGTTAGTCCTGAGGAGGTGCAACAGGATGCTGCAAAAGTTTTTGAAAAACTTCATCCCGATGATCTGTCAGCTGTAATCGCATCAATTCAAAAATCTGCAAAAGATTTAACCCCATGGAAACACGAATATCGGGTTAAATTTGAAGATGGAACGATCCGCACCTTATACGGAAATGCGATACCACAACGCGACGAGGATGGATCGATCCTTTGGCATGGTTTTATAAGTGACATCAGTGATCGGAAAAAGGTTGAAAATGAATTAGTGCTTAGTGAGTCCCTTTTTCGGGCAATTCTTGAAAATTCCTACGATGCCATTGGAGTTCATGTCAACGGGGTATGGGAGATTTGTAATCCGGCAGCCTTAAAACTTTTTGAGGTTTCCTCCCCAACCGAGTTGTTAGGCAAATCAATTTTAAATGTCATTATACCGAGCGAGCATGAACGCATAGCAAAGTATATAAAGAGTCACATAACCAACTCCTCCGCCCCTTCCACCTATGTGACAGTCGGTTTGCGAAGTGACGGCTCTATATTTGAAATGGATGTGAAATTATCGACTTTCGAGTTGGTTGGGAGGCGGCATGTTATGGTGATTTTACGCGATATTAGCAGACGAATGAAGATACTAACAGCATTGCAGCAAAGTGAGGCTGAAGTTAAATTAATAAACGATGAACTTATTCGTGTTAATGCTGAAAAGGACAAATTTTTTTCGATTATTGCCCATGATCTCAAGGGACCGTTTAGTGGCTTTATAGGATTATCTGAAATCCTGACCGAAGAATTACCTGTAATGCCAATGAAGGAGGTGCATGAGATTGTAAGAATGCTTAATAAATCGGCGCATAGTCTATATGATCTGATTGAGAATCTGTTGGAATGGTCAAGAATGCAGCGCGGAATGATCGTCTACACCCCTCAATTATTGTCTCTAAAGACCATACTTACGGAAAGTTTGATTTCGAGTATTGAAATGGCAGAAAAGAAGGGAATCCGGATCAGCTTTGAAATTCCGGAAAGATTATTTGTTTTTTCGGACTGGTATATGATAAACTCTGTGATCCGTAATTTAGTTAACAACGCGATAAAGTTCACCCCTGAAGGTGGGAATATTAAGGTTTCTGCAAAATCAGAGGGTACTAATAGGATCGCTGTTTCAATCCAGGATTCAGGCATTGGAATGAATAAACAGATGATTGCAGATCTTTTCCGTCTGGATATTAATACCAGCAGAAAAGGGACTAAGGGTGAATCAAGTACTGGATTGGGATTAATAATCTGCAGGGATTTTATAGAAAAGCATGGTGGAAATTTGTCGGTTGAGAGTGAAGAGGAGAAGGGAAGTACTTTCCGGTTTACCCTCCCGGTTGGTGCTGACTAGTTTGACTAATCATAATGTCCATTGAATATTGAAAACGTGGCTGTTGACAATAATTTTCAACCAAAAATAGTGAACTCAATGTTAATTTAGATTAGACGTCCAATTTGGATGTTAAAAAAATCCTGCAATCTTACACTGAAATATTTTTTTTAATTAAATTAGCACTTTATCCAAAATAGGATTAAACGTAAATTCAGGCAGAATTTCAAGTAAAATGGAACAGTAACAATTTGCTGTAAAATCCAATTGAACTGTTATTTTTCCATTATTACTGCTAGTTTACTAAATGATTATTTCAAATTGTCGAAAGATGAAAAACAAAAAAAAATCTGAAGCTATGGTGCTTCGCCAAAAAGCGGAGGAAGAATTGGCAGGCAGAATTAATCAGACCGAACCAGGCTATTTAAATACTGATATTCACCAGCTTATTCATGAATTGCAGGTTCATCAGGTTGAATTAACGATGCAAAATGACGAACTTTCCAAAGCAAATGAGGGGTCTGAATTTGCAAGGAAACAATATGCTGATTTATATGATTTTGCACCATCGGGGTATTTTACACTAAATTCTGAAGGGGAGATTCTTCAGCTTAACCTGTGTGCCTCCAAAATGGTAGGGAAAGAGCGTGCTCTATTGGTGCATAACAGGCTCGGGTTTTTCATTTCGGATGATACCAAATCTTATTTTAACAATTTTCTTCAAAATACCTTTAAATACAATTGTGCTGAATATTGTGAGGTCACCTTCCTTGTAAAAGGTCGTGATCCGATGTATGTTCAGTTAAATGGTTCACTGGCAGAAGATGAGTCGCGTTGCCTGATTACTGCAGTAAATATTACAGAACGGAAAAAAGCTGAAATGGCCATCATTGAGAGTGAGCGGTTCCTGAAAGAAACTCAGTTGATAGGAAGACTTGGGAGTTTTTCGATTGATATAGCTAAGGGTATCTGGGTCGGCTCGGAGGTCCTTAATCTGATTTTTGGAGTTGATGATCATTACGATAAGACATTGGCAGGCTGGATGTCGATCGTCCATCCCGATTGGCGGATTATTGTAAGGGACGCTTTTTATGAATCGGTGGGATTTCAGACAAAGTTTGACCTCGAATACAAAATTGTCCGTCAGGATGATCTGACTGAACGATGGATGCATGTCTTAGGGCGGATTGAATTAGATGAGGTTAACACGCCGCTTTCAGTAAAGGGTACGATTCTCGATATCACGGAGCAAAAACTTGCCAAGGAGGCGATCCGGATTAGTGAAGAGAAATACAGGATGCTTCTTGAGCTTGCATCGGATGCTTTTTTTCAGGGAGATCGTAATGGAAATTTCATTACCGTAAATACAATTGCCACCGAATATACGGGATACAACAGGGAGGAGTTGCTGCGGATGAACATGAAAGATCTTTTTTCAGAGCATACGTTGCAGGTTTCGCCGCTTAGGTATTCTAAGGCTCAGAGTGGTGAAATTATTCTGGTAGAGCGGGAACTTATTCGTAAAGATGGCACAACAATACTGGTAGAAATGAAATCAAAGATGATGCCCGATGGTACTTATCAATCTTTTTTCAGGGATATCACGGAGAAGAAAAGGGTCGAAAATGCCTTAAAGCAGAAATTACATGAAATGGAGATTTATTATGAACTTGCCGTTACCCGGGAACGTAAAATGATCACTTTGAAAAGTGAAGTTAATCAATTACTTACCAGACTTGGTGAAAATTTAAAATATTAACATCAAAAATTGACGCGAAAAAAGAACCAACTGAATGAATTTAATAAAGGTTAACCGGTTTATCAAACGATTATATTTTGGAAGTTCAGTATATCGAAAAAGAAGTGAGAAATCCGACGAGAGCTTGAATCAGAAAAAAATATCGGACAGCCATTTCAGGTTATTGATAGAGAAGGCCCCTGATGGAATTGTCCTTCTTGACCTGGAGGGGAAACTTACCTATGCGAGTCCATCTGCAAAACGAATTTTTGGTTATTCCGATCAGATCGAAATTTTCCCAAACCCTGTTGAATCAACCCATCCGGACGATTTGCCTATGGTGCAGGCATCATTGGAGCAAATTATTCGTGACCCTTTAATGGTCGCCATTCTGGAATATCGATTCCGAAAGAGTGATGGCGACTGGCTTTGGGTTGAGAGTACTTTTAGTAATCAGTTTGCAGAACCTGGAATTGAAGCCATTGTGATTAATTTCAGAGATATTACGCAGCGGAAGCAGGCTGAAGATGCTCTTAACGAAAAAGAATCGCTGTTGAAGACCTTCTTTGATAATGCACCCTTTGAAATTTGGGCCCGCGATCTTCAAGGGAATGGTATCCTTGAAAATAAACTCCTTGTCAACCATTTTGGATCCATCCTCGGGAAAAAACCATCGGATTCAGATATCTTGCCTGAAGAACTTCTTCTATGGATCAATAATAACAAGCGAGTTTTAGCCGGAGAGCTTGTTAATGATGAGTGCACCTATGTGATTGAGGGTGAAGAGTTAACATTTCAGGAAGTTCTTGCTCCGATTATAAAAGATGGATCTGTCATCGGCATTGCTGGCTTTAACATGGATATTACCAATAGGAAAAAGGCTGAGGAGGATTTGCATAAAAGTGAAGAGAAATACAGATTATTAATTGATAATCAAGGTGAAGGTGTAGCAACTGTCGATTTAAATGAGGTATTTATATTTGCTAATCCTGCGGCAGACCAGATGTTTGGCGTTCCCCATGGGACACTGGTTGGCAGGTGCTTACTCGATTTTAGTATTCCACGCCATATTCAACGTATTCAGGAACAAAGCGCCAAAAGGGCCAGACTGGAAAAGAGCAGTTATGAACTTCAGATCATTTCATTTAGCGGGGAAACACGCCATTTGCTGGTTACAGCTGCTCCTCAGACCGATTCTAAGGGGGAGATTATAGGAACTTTTGGTATTTTCAGGGATATTACCGAGCGAAAAAAGACAGAGCAGGAGTTGATAAATAGCGAAAAGAAATACCGCGAACTGGCTAATTCGCTTCCCGTTGGGATTTTTGAATCGGATTTGTCCGGAGTAATAACCTTTACCAATGAGACTTTAATGAACTGGCTTGGTTACCACGAAGAATTCGCGATTTCAGGCTATAGCATGCTGCAGTTTATTCATGAGAGTGAGCGGGAGAGAGCATTCCGAAGATTTAATGATCTTGTGGCCAATGATTTGCGAACAACGACTGAATATACAGCAATTCGACGGGATGGCTCCTCATTTCCTGTGCTGGTCTCGGTATGTGTCATAAAAAAAGAGGGTTTAACAGTTGGTATTCGCGGTACGCTGACAGACATGACAGAACAGAAGCGGGTGGAGGATCGATTAAGGGTACTATCCCAGACCGTAGAGCAAAATTCTGCTTCGACAATCATCACCGATGCCAGGGGAAAAATTGAATATGTAAATAATGCTTTTACAGCTTTAACTCAATATAGACTTGAGGATGTGCGCCATAAAACACCTCGGATATTCAACCG
>CAIXCY010000166.1 GCA_903918045.1 uncultured Bacteroidia bacterium | reverse complement strand
GTGACTATCGGTGATTCACCGGCAGCCGTTTGTCATGACCTTACGATAAATACCGCCAAGATGTTAACTATCGGACCGGGCAGGGCGCTTACCGTGGATGGCAGCCTCACAAATTCCGCAGGCACGACAGGACTTGTATTAACCTCCGATACGACAGGCACCGCCACGCTGATCCACAATTCGGCCGATGTCCCGGCCACAGTAAACCGGTATATCACTGGTGCAAAAGAGAACTGGCACTTCCTCTCCTCTCCCGTTTCGGAACAAACGATTAGTGGTGACTGGCTACCTTCCGGGACGTATGGAAATGGCACGGGTTACGATCTCTATCTCTGGAACGAACCCACGAGTTGCTGGATCTACAAGCTAAATACAACCTCAACGGTGAACTGGAATACGGTCCATCCGCAGAGCTATTTTATCCCTGGTCGCGGATACCTCTACTCGGTGCAGGCCAAGAATCCCGTCAAGTCATTTTCCGGAACCCTTACTAACGGCGCAGTTGAATATGCACTCACCTCCGCCTCGACCGATACCACCGGTCTCAAAGGATTTAACCTCGTGGGCAACCCTTACTCTTCATCGATTGACTGGCAGGCCTCAACGGGATGGAGCCGTTCAACACTTAAAGCCAGCGGCAGCGGTTACGATATGTGGATCTGGAACCAATCGGCCAATAACTACGGAGTTTGTAACTCGTACGGAGGTGCAGGGACCAATGATATCACCCGGTATATCGCCCCCATGCAGGGATTCTTTGTCCGGGCTGCGAGTACCGGAAACCTGGGATTTTCGAATTCGATACGGGTTCATGATGGTGCAAACAGCTGGAAGAGTTCCGTGCTGAATTCGGATGTGATAAGTGCGGTAGTGCAGTCTGAGCGTGACGGCACTTTCGACGAGGTCAGGCTTCTGTTTGGGTACTCCGCGGGTGAGGTAGGCGCCGCAAAGCTTTTCAGTCCCGTGGCTACCGCTCCGAGTCTTTACCTGAATGCCGGAAATTCGAACTATACGGTGCGCTATCTGAGCGATACGATTGCCTATCCCACTGTACCGGTAAACTTTAAGGCCGGAAGCAATGGCGCATACACCCTTTCGTTCACGTTCGACAGCGGGACCTTTAAAAATATCTTCCTCGAAGACCAGCAGGCAAAGGTTATCCTCGATCTGAAGAGCGAACCGTTATATCGTTTTAATGGCTCAGTTGGTGATCAGACGAGTCGGTTTGTACTACACTTTGTCCCGGTAAATCCAAAGGCCTACAGTGAGCTTCCTGCGAGGATCTATACCGATGGGCATAAGATATTCATTGATCTTACGAAGGTAGCGGGTGAAACGAGGGTCTCTGTCTATGATGTACTGGGGAGAAAAGCGTTCGATCAGACCCTTACGGGAGAATCCCTTCATACCCTGAATTATCAACCCGGAACACAATTCTTAATTATACAACTTCAGAATCCTCAGGGACGACTGGTCCGCAAAATAGTGTGTAACAACACATCACAATAAACATAAGTCTAACCCATAAAAATCATGCTTCAAGAACCAGAAACGAAACAGTGAGTATGAAAAACCATCAGGGAAGCGGCATAGCGACCCGCCTTGCGAGACATTACAAGGTATTGAAAGCAAGGAGATTATGCAAAACACTTACTCTTTTTAATAATTTAATACAAAAACAAAATGAAAAAATTAAGTATGATTTTCGTTGCTGTCTTAATGATGGCGGGGGGTTCGATGAAGGTGATGGCACAAACCTCGGCAGCAGTAACTGGAACTACTGCAGGAGCAAAATTAGTTGTCCCGATGGGTTTAACCCAAACAGGAGTTTTACATTTTGGAACAATTAACATCTTAACTGGCGCAGGTGGAACAGTTACACTTCCTGCTAGCAGTTTAACACGCGAATTTAGTTCTGGAGTTTCCGCATCACTGGTAGCACCTGTAGCTACTCATGCGTCATATAATGTTACTGGAACGAAAAATGTAACCTATGCACTTACATTGCCCGCAACAATTACTGTAACGGAAACATTATTGTCAGTTGCAACAATGTCAATTGCTCCAACCGCTCGATTTAATAATGCAGTTGCCGATGCTATAACAAGTACGCTAAGCGCAACCGGAACAGATAATTTCACGGTCGGCGGAGTGTTGACTGTCGGTGCATCAGCCGTTGGCGGAATTTATGCAGGAACGTTTAATGTTTCTGTTGACTACAACTAAACATTGCATATCAATAAAGGGATGTGTCTTTAAAAGAGGCAATCCCTTTATGTTTGTAGATTCTATAATCCAGTCTTTAGGAAAAATCATTTAAACTATTGCCATGAAAAGACATTTATTCCTTTTAATTTATATATTAATGACTGGGCAGGTTTTTGCGCAGGGCGATCTGCTGGTCACTCCCAGACGGGTGGTCTTCGAGGGAAATGCTCAACGCGAAGAGCTGAGTTTGTTTAATATGGGGAAAGATACTGCTACCTATTCGGTCTCGTTTATACAAAAAAATATGAAAGAGGATGGAAGCTTTATAACTATAAGCAATTCCTCAAATGTAAAGATGAGTGCTGAGCCATACTTGCGTATTTTCCCGCGCACAATAACCCTTGCACCCGGTGAACCTCAGGTGATTATGATACAATGTCGACGCAGTCCGAATATGGCAACTGGAGAATACCGATCGCATCTCTACTTCCGGTCTGAAAAAGACTATAAACCCCTTGGATCAAAGAATCCTTTTAAAGACACGACTCTGGTCAGTATCCAGCTCATCCCAATCTTTGGAATCAGCATTCCAGTGATCATCCGCACGGGGGAAGTAAATGTTACCACATCCTTCACCAACCTTAAACTTGAATTTCGGCAGGATTCGATTCCTACGCTCGAATTTATGATTAACAGAGCCGGGAATTGCTCCACTTACGGTGATCTGGTGGTTGAATATATCTCCGGAAAAAGCAAGCCGATCACTGTTGGAAATGTTAAAGGAGTAGGAGTCTACACGAATATCGATCATCGAAAGGTTACCGTCAAACTTAACCAGGTGCCCGGAGTAGTCCTTAAAACCGGCAATCTTAGGGTACGATATACTAGTCCCGATGATGCGAAGTATGTGGTTTATTCCGAGGCCGTGCTGCCAATTATGGAGCAAAATGGAATTGTCCAGCAGGGAGCTACCAAGGATAACGGACAATGAACCGAATTTTCAATGAGTTAATGTTCAATATTAAAATTAATCATTGAGCATTGATTTTCTGCAACTTCAACGGTAAATATTTAACCTTAAAAGTAATGGTTTGATATTTTATGTTGCGTGTACCTCTGTGAAAATCTGTGGTAAATTTTTAATTCACAAAGATATATAATTGATTTTTAATGACATAAAGATGATCACCCAAAATTGCCCTATCCTGCTGATCAAAGATTTTTTGTTAATCACAATCCTCTTCTTTTGCGGTTCACTGGCCTTTGCCCAACCTATATTGCCACAACGAAGCATCACTATAACTCCAACCCAGGGAATACATTTCGGTACATTTTGTAAGACAGGCACTTCAGGCGGAACCGTTATTTTGGGATGGAACGGAAGCAGGACCTGTACCGGGGATATTGCACCTTTGAATATGGCGCCAACTGCCCATGAAGCCATTTTTGCCATCAAACTTTGTGAAGGGAGAAATGTAACCGTCACTTACGATGCGACATCAGAGCTAACTGGCAGTAACGGAGGAGAGACCTTAACACTTGACCTGGGCCCCACCGAAAAAGGAGGTATTGGCTCAAGCTTTTCAACCAACAGCGATTGCAACTTTATTACCCCCTTGCGCATGGGTGGAACTCTTCATGTACCGGGCACAGCTGTTCCGGGAACTTATACGGGAAGTTTCGCAATTACCTTTAACCAGCAATAACGGATGAAAACCCCGAAACCCAATGGTCATTTACAGATCCCATTCCCCTTAACCGGAAAAGGTCTGTATGCAACTTGGGTAAAAGGGATCTTGCTAATTCTTATACTGATTAGTTTTCCAAATTATAAGGCTCAGGCTCAGGCAACAATAAACGAAGAAGCCGATGCCCCGCTCGTGACCTACGAAGAAATCCCGGTAAGGCTTATGATCGAGGGGTATAAAATGTTTTATATCGACGCAATTTACGGAAACAACAAACAGCTATTTATCAACATAGAAGATCTGTTTAATACACTCGATATCTCCTGTCTCTCCTCAAAGGACGGCAACAGTGTAAGCGGGTTTGTAGAAAAGGAGAGCCAGATTTATACCATCAACCTAATTACCAAAGAGATCAAAGTCGGGAATAAAATCCTTCACACCAAAAACGGCCTTACTAAAGAGCTGAACGCTCTCTATATGGAAGCCTCACTGTTTGCCGAGGCGTTCGGGATCACTATGACCTTTAATTACCGGGCCCTCACAATCATGCTTAAATCGAATTTCGAGCTTCCGATCCTGAAACAACTGCGCATCGAGAAGCTGCGTAAAAATATTTCCAAAGTTAAGGGGGAGGTAATCGCTGATACAATTGTAAAACGCAATTACCATTTCCTGAAAGTAGGGACAATGGATTATACGCTGAGTTCGTACCAGACCTGGAACGGACCGGCCAATCATCAGGTAAGTTTAGGTTTAGGTACCGAACTTCTGTATGGTGAAGCTGATGTAATGGTTAATTATTATACTCAGTATAAATTCGATAACCGCAATTTATTCTATCTCTGGCGCTGGGTAGATAATGACAAGTCGTTGATCAAACAGGCCCAACTGGGAAAAATCTCGAACCAGACGATCTCGTTTATTAACTCCCCCATGGTGGGAGGCGCCATCCGCAATACACCCACCACGATCCGCAAGGCATCGGGGTATCATACAATCACCGACCATACCGAACCAAACTGGAGCGTGGAGCTCTATATCAATAATGTGATGGTCGATTACACCAAAGCCGATGCCTCGGGGTTGTACCAGTTTAAGGTTCCCAATGTTTACGGGTATACCACCCTTAAATTCAAATTCTTCGGCCCTATGGGGGAAGAGCGCACCGAGGAGCGAACCATTAACGTTCCCTACACCGTTATGCCCAAAGGGGAATTCGAATACGGTCTGTCGGGTGGGGTTTTGCAGGATACTATTTCGAGCCGTTTCGGAAGGGCGGAGTTTAACTATGGCGTGGGCAGAGTCTTAACAATCGGTGGTGGTGCAGAATATCTCTCCTCGATACCCAATAATCCGTATATCCCCTTTGCCTCTTTTACCTTTCAACCCTTTTCAAAAATGACCCTCGTCGGTGAATATGACCATGGCGTAAAAGCACGTGGTGTGATGGATTTCTATTTCCGCAAGGACGCGCTGCTCACACTCGACTACGCCCGGTTTGTGGAGGGTCAGCTTGCCACCCGGTTTAATGCCCCCGAGGAGCGAAAGGTGAAAATGTCGGTCCCCTTTGCGGTAAAAAAAACGACGGGATTTATTCGTCTCGATTATACACAGCTGGTTTATAAGGCATTCAGTTACAACCAGGGAAATCTGATGGTATCGGCCTATTATAAGCAGTTTAGCGCCAATGCCGCCAACCAGTTTAACTGGATCGGGAGCCTGAAGCCGTATGTGATTACCGACCTCGCCCTCTCGTGGCGGCTGAAAAATGGGCTAACCGTCCGACCGTCGGCGCAGTACAACTTCACCGACGGGCAGCTAAACACCTGCAAATTGTCGCTCGAGAAATATATTCCGCGCGGCAATTTTGCCATTTCGTATGAGAAGAATGTACTCTATAACGACCATTTTATCAATGTGAATTTCAGGTACGATCTGCCGGGGGCACGCACCAACCTCTCGGTATCGCAGAGCCGCAATACGACAATGACCTCTGAGAGTGTACAGGGTTCCCTGGCGTTTGGCGGTGGAAACGGATATGCTTATGCGAGCAATAACTCATCTGCAAGCAAAGGGGGTCTGCTCCTCTACCCTTTTCTCGACCTCAACAACAACGGCAAGTTCGATACCGGTGAGCCGATGGTCAAGATCACCAACGTGGGCATTATGGGTGGGAAGGTGATCTTTAACGAGAAAGATCTGATTGTAAGGATTCCCGATCTGAATGCGTTCACCACCTACCTTGTGGAGTTTCAGGATAATGATCTCGAGAATATCGCGTGGCGGTTCCGTAAAAAGATTTACCAGGTGCTCATCGATCCCAACCAGTTCAAGCGGGTCGATATTCCTGTCGTCGCAGTTGGCGAGGTGAGGGGGATGACTTATCTCAATAAAGACAATGTTCTGAAGGGGCAGCGGAGGATTTTGGTGAAGTTTTTCAAGAAGAGTACGCGAAAAGGGGGTAGTCAAACCATGGCTGAGTCGGATGCGACTTTAAGTAAACCTGTTGCTGAAACCCTTTCCGAGTCGGATGGCTACCTCTATTATATGGGTCTTTCACCGGGCGAGTATGTTGTGCGTGTCGATCCCGATCAGTTGAAAAACCTCAATATGACCGTCTCCCCCGAATCGATTCCGGTTAAGATCAATCAGCTGGCGGAGGGGGATGTGGTAACCGGTCTCGATTTTGTGCTGAATCCCATTCCTGGGAAGGATGGTGAACCGGAGGGTGGGAGATAATTCATATTTAAAAGTAAAATCCTTTGAAATGATCTCCCCCTTGGGAAAAGGGGGGCCAGGGGGATTTCCCTAAATAATGAAAAAAGCAAATAGAAACAAAAAAATGCGTCGCTCGCTAAATTACAGCCGAAAACTGTAACACTTTATCCGGCGAAAACGTATTTACTGGAAAGGGGAAAAAAATGTCCTGATAATAAATAAAGATGTATGGACCTAAATTTCAATGCCAACAGAGACAAGAACCTATTTGCTCATGAATTACATGCAGATGGGACAGCAGCAGAATCACTTTTGTGGTATCACGTGCTGAAAGCAAAAAAGATGGGAGGGTATCAGTTTCACCGCAGGTATCTGATCAATGACTCCACCGTTGATTTTATCTGTTTGAAGCTTAGCCTTATTATTGAGATTACCGGTGATTTAAGCCGGGAGCAATTGCTAGCTAAACATAAAAGAGACGAAGATCTGCAGCAATTGGGGTATTTCATCCTGAATATTGCAGATTCAGAGGTAGTCAATGATCTTGAGAATGTAAAAGTGGAAATACGGGATGCAATTGAATTATTACGTGAAAACCTCAATTTGCGCCATTGAGCAAAAATGAGTCAGCAGATCTTCGTGTAAAACAATTGTCTGGTGACCTAATCGTTCATTTTTCATGGACCTTATTCCGCTTGCATTATATAACATCTGAATGTAAAATAATTTACATGGTTTTTTTAAAAAGTCGGATTCTGGTCCGATAATTAAATTGTAATGATTATTGATAAGTGACGTAAAGTAAATTTACATTGTGATATATACCTTTCAAATATCATTATATCAATAATATATGAAATATTTTACAAGAAAAAAGTGTCCTGAAAACATCTTTGGACGAATATCATACAAGACGTAAATAAATACTTTACGTAATTGTTGCAAGCAGGCATTATTTTACATATCTTTGTAATGTAAAAATTATTTATCGCTTTTGATAAATGCTTACAAAGAGCTTAAACATGAAAACGCTACTCTCACTCATATTGGTTCTTACCCTCGGATTTGCAGGAGTAAAAACAACCAATGGTCAGATTGTCGCAATTGGGCATATAACAGCCGAAGTTATTGAATCAATAAGTGCTTCTACTCAGGCTCTAACTTCCCTGGCTTTAGGAACCAATAGTGCCGGTACACCATCAAATG
>CAIXCY010000165.1 GCA_903918045.1 uncultured Bacteroidia bacterium | reverse complement strand
ACATGGGTCATATGCTGAATAATTCGATTCAGGATATTTTGGTGCGCCGCGCCCGGATGCAGGGGAAAAATGCCTGCTGGGTACCCGGAACCGATCATGCCTCAATTGCCACCGAGGCGAAGGTTGTTGACAAATTACGTAAGGAGGGAATCTCAAAAGATGACCTTACCCGCGACGAATTTCTGGCCCACGCCTGGGAATGGACCGACAAACACGGCGGAATCATCCTCGAACAGCTCAAAAAACTTGGCGCCTCATGCGACTGGGAACGCACCTGTTTTACGATGGACAAGGTTCGGTCAGAATCGGTTATCAAAGTCTTTATCGATCTGTATAACAAAGGTTTGATTTATCGTGGCGTACGGATGGTCAACTGGGACCCGGCGGCCAAAACCGCAGTTTCAGATGAGGAGGTCAATCACAAAGAGGAAAAATCAAAATTATACTACGTCAGGTATCTTATCGAAGGTTCTACTGATGAATATGTTACTGTTGCAACCACGCGACCTGAGACCATTTTAGGTGACACCGCAGTTTGCGTCAACCCAAATGACGACAGGTTTCGCCATCTTGCAGGGAAAAAAGTTTTTGTTCCGCTAATCAATCGACTGGTTCCAATTATTCAGGACGAATATGTTGATATTGAATTCGGTACAGGATGTCTGAAGATTACTCCGGCACACGACATCAATGACTATGAGATTGGATTGCGTCACCAGTTGGAGGTCATTGACACCTTTAATGATGATGGCACCCTGAGTGAAAAAGCTCAATTGCTCGTTGGAGTCGACCGGTTTGAGGCGCGAAAACAGATCATCCCGATGCTTGAAGCTGCAGGTAATCTGGTTAAGATTGAGGATTACACGAATAAGGTCGGATATTCAGAACGAACTGATGTTGCTATTGAGCCAAAACTTTCGGCACAGTGGTTTCTGAAAATGACAGATATCACCAAACCAGCGGCTGCTGCGGTTGAGGACGACAAAATCAAATTCTTTCCTGCAAAATTTAAAAATCTCTACCGCCACTGGATGGAGAATATCAAAGACTGGTGTATCTCGCGTCAACTCTGGTGGGGTCATCGGATTCCGGTTTATTACCTTTCGGACGGTTCGTTTGTAGTTGCTGAGAGTGATGAGCTGGCGGTGAAGCAGGCGAGAATAAAGAGCGGAAATAATCTGCTTACAATTAGCGATTTGCGCCAGGATGAAGATGTGCTTGATACCTGGGCCTCCTCATGGCTCTGGCCGATTGCCGTATTTGACGGTATCAACAATCCCGATAACAAGGAGATAAACTACTATTACCCAACAAATGATCTGGTTACCGCACCCGAAATAATTTTCTTCTGGGTTGCCCGGATGGTTATTGCAGGCTATGAATATCGTGGAAACCTTCCGTTTAAAAATGTTTACTTCACCGGTATTGTCAGGGATAAACAACGTCGCAAGATGTCCAAATCGTTAGGCAACTCCCCCGATCCGCTCGATCTGATTGCCAAATATGGCGCCGATGGCGTAAGGGTTGGAATGTTGTTCTGCTCACCTGCCGGCAATGACATCCTGTTTGATGAATCTCTTACAGAACAGGGGCGTAATTTTAGTTCCAAGATCTGGAACTCCTTCCGTTTAATAAAAGGGTGGGAAGTTGATTCAACCATAGCACAACCGGAACATTCACGGCTGGCCATTGAGTGGTTTAAAGCCAAATTAAGCGAGGTAATCGTCACAATGGACGACCATTTCGATAAATACCGCCTTAACGACGCGTTAATGACCATTTACAACACGATCCGTGATGAGTTCTCGGGGTGGCTGCTGGAAATTGTAAAACCTGCCTATCAGGCGCCTGTCGATGCCAAAACAATTGAAGAGATAAGTGAAATCTTTGATGAAGTCTTAAGATTGCTGCACCCGTTTATGCCATTTATATCGGAAGAGATCTGGCACTTGTTAAAGGAGCGGAATCATGGAGATTCGATTATGATTTCCGAATGGCCAAAAGCCCTTCCTGGGCAGGATGAAATCTGTGAAAAATTTGAACTAATCAAAGAGGCGATCACAGGAATTCGTGCGATACGCAAGGAAAAAGAGATTGCCAATAAGGAGCCTCTGAAGCTATTTATTGTTCCGGGTGAGAAAGGTTATATTCCGGAATACAACCCGGTTCTTGTCAAAATGGCTAATCTTTCGGAGCTTGAAGTTACGGGGGATGAGATTTCAGGGGCAATATCCTTCCGCGTGAACACCTCTGCCTTTTACATCCCGCTTGGGGAGGTGGTCAATCTGGAGGAGGAAATCGTAAAAATTGAGGAGGAATTAAAATATACCAAGGGTTTTCTGGCTTCAGTTATGAAGAAAACAGGAAATGAACGGTTTATGAGCAGTGCTCCTGCACAGGTTGTTGAATTGGAACGGAAAAAACAGTCCGATGCCGAGGAGAAGATCAAAATGCTTGAGGAGCGGTTGCTATCGTTTAAATCTTCGATGAACTAGTTAAACGATACAACTAAGAAGTGTGAGATTCCTCATTCCGCTGCGCTT
>CAIXCY010000164.1 GCA_903918045.1 uncultured Bacteroidia bacterium | reverse complement strand
TTGGAATTGGGAGCATTATAAAAATTCTCCTTTAGAAGTTATTGCATATTCTTCTTGCGAGCAAGTGGAATTATTTTTGGATAATCAATCTTTTGGCAAAATAAAAACAGACCGATCAACCATGTATCAGGCAAGCTGGATGGTTCCTTATCAGGCTGGAGAACTTAAAGCGATAGGTTATATTGGGGGAAAGCAGGTCAATAGTAAGATATTGCGCACGGCAGAGGAACCAACTCAAATCAGGTTGTCTGCTGACAGAACCGAACTAAAAGCAAATAGAGAAGATTTAAGTTATATCACGGTGGAACTTCTTGATAAATTTGGAACCAGGAATCCCAAAGCTGAGAACCTGGTGAAATTTGATATAGAAGGTCCTGGTAAAATCATCGGTGTCGGAAATGCCATGCCAACTAGTACTGAAAGTTATCAATTGTCTCAGCGAAAAGCTTGGCAAGGTAAATGTCTTGTAATAATTAAGTCCTGTGATTTACCGGGTTCTATAACCCTGAATGCAAAATCTCAAGGTTTAAAAAGTGCAAGAATATTCTTAAAAACAGAATAGTGATAATACAAATGAATTTAGGTGAATCTGCCAGATAATCTACCCAATCGGGCCAACAAAATGATCAGAATCCTTTAAAATAGTTGTGCAAACATTTAACATTGATTAATAACGATCTATTCCACCAGGCCTTGAGTTGGAAATTTAGTCGGCGAGTCCAGCCATTGCTTACAACCAATAAATTTGACTGATTTTGTGTTTCAACGTTCCACACTTTGCAGGATAGCAATCAGGATCTTGTTCGGGCATCCGAACTTTACCGGACAGCAATTAACATATCATTTCTATACCTACGCTTTGCAGAAGAGCAATCTGCACCTTGTTTGGTTAATCACAACTTTGCATGAGAGTAATTAAGATCTTGTTTGGTTATCCACACTTTGCAGGAGAGCAATAAGGATGATGTTTGGTTAATCACAACTTTGCATGAGAATAATTAAGATCTTGTTTGGTTATCCACACTTTGCAGGAGAGCAATATGGATTATGTTTGGTTATCCACACTTTGAAGAAGAGCAAATCAGATTCTTTTGGGTAATCCCTAATTATTTGGAAAGCCTCCCGAATCCGATTTAGCAGGCTGTTTTTTTTCAGACTGTAACCATTTCCCAAATTTAATGTATTTCAACAAAAATGGAATTAATGCATATATTTTGATAAAATTCAGTGTATTTTATTGTATGTGAAGATGTTTTATATTAAAAAAACCAAATAAAGTCAAAATATTTTCGTATTATTGATTATTCAGTTTTTTTAGTTTAATTTATTATATACCCATAAAACACGTTTTATGAAAAAACTACCTTTTAGTCTGTTAAGCTCGAATGAACTTTTCACCACCTCCAGCCGCATCAATGAGGCATGCAAACTTTCTCTCAGCAGCGATATTTACGTTTCTAATTTGTGCTCTTCTATCGATCAGGGTAACAACGATCTTTCAAAAGGATTGGGTAAGTCGTTAAACAGTGATTTCACACCTTTACTGCTTGTCCACGACCAGGTAAGAGACAATGCCTTTATCGGGCTACGCGATTTTTTCACCTCATACAGTCATAGCAGTGACCCTGCTAAAGCAGCAGCAGGGAGAAATCTGACTGCCATATTTGAGAATATTGGCAACTCGGCTTACCGGCTCGGATATGTCGTTGAAACTTCTAAAATAAACTCATTGATTGCAAATTTGTCAGTCCCTGCAGTAGTAAAGGATTTGGAATGCATCGGAGCGACAGAATGGTTCGAACAACTAAAAACCAGTCAGACGGAATTTGAAAAAATATATAACACTAAGATTGTCACAGAATCGGCAATTGATTATCCGCTTGTAAAAGATGCAAGGGAGCGGATTTCCAGATATCTGAAGGGATTAATGAACTATATCGAAATCAACACCGATCTTGACGAAGCTAAATTTGGGTCAACCTGTGACAAAATCAACGAAATTATTACGGAGATTGTCGCCATCATCCGCTCACGTGAAACACGCAGCGAAAATAAGAAAGAAAAACCGGACAAAGCTGCGGTCTAAGCTTTGGCCAGCAAAATAAAGTTGATGATTTGTAATTAAAATAAAGCTTACCATCCAGGTAGGCTCTATTTTATATGAATGCAGGTTGAGTATCGCGTATCGCGCTTTAAACCGCGTTTTTTCTTATGCCAATTGTGTTCCCCACCATTTTTGCCCTTGGAATTAAGGATCTCGGTCCACAAACCAAGAAAGGGGCTTCGATTATTGTAATGGCAGTTGTTGGAGGGGCAGTATTCCCACCCTTCATGGGACATATTTCAGATCTCTATTCAATGTCGGTTGGTTTTCTGGCTCCGATTCCGTTGTTTATGTTTATACTCTATTACGCTCTGAAGGGGCATCATGTAAAATAGAAGAATAATGTCAATATCCTGGTCTGTCAGGACGGTTTCTTAATTCTGAAAAGGCTAATGAGATAAGGAACAGCTATTTAAAATTTCTAAAAATGACTTTCCCTAAAATAACCCGAAAGGATAGCAACAAAAAATCCGGTTTGAAGCCGGATTTTTTGTTGCTGGGGAGTACCTGAATTAAGCTGCTGGCTTTAGCTTTTCAATGATGACATATGCCAAATCAAAACCTTCCAGAATGATCCTTGAATCCTTCGAACCATCATAATAACCAAACAAATGAAGGGAATTATATGCTTCATTGACATAATTCAACAGTTTTTTGTCAGTTTTAGCAATCGCATCTTTGTAAAAATCAATATCCTTTCTTCCTTTTGTCTTTTCTATGCCTTTGATAAGAAGGTAACCGTCAAGCGCTTTTAAAACTGCATTGTAGGCGGTTCCACAGGCTGTTTTTACATATTTTTCATCAATATAAAAGCGATCCACTTTGCCTGCCTTTTTTAAGGTTTCTTTGGCATTATCCATATATCGGATAGCTTCTTCGTAATATTTGCGCCTGATTTTCTCCTGTTCAACTGATCCCATGACTAAGCGTTTTTACAAAGATACCGTAATTACTCCAAAATACTCTGGTGCAAATTTCGATTGAATACCAGCTTTTAGTTTTGTATCTTTGTTCAATAATTATTAATAAATTGTAAAAACATGAAAGTGTTGGTTGATGTAGATGACAATAAAGGGAATTTTATATTGGAATTGCTCAATAATTTTTCTTTTGCCAAAGCTAAATCAATATCCCCTGCCAAAGCACAACTTTTGGAAGAAATAAAAGAAGCAGTAGAAAACCTTAACCTTGTGAACCAAGGAAAAATTAAAGCCAGACCTGCCAAAGAGTTACTGGATGAGCTATAATGTCTTTACTATACCTCCGTTTGACAGGCAGCTTAAGCGGTTGGTCCGGAAATTCCCTTCCCTTAAAAACGAATTCGCCCTATTAATAGAAAAAATAGAAGTCGGTCCAATTCCAGGAGCAGTTTTGTCCAATAGCTGCTTTAAAATCCGGGTTGCCATAAAGTCTAAAGGCAAAGGAAAATCTGGTGGGACAAGGGTTATTGCCCATATTAGAATCAAGGAAAGCAATGTCTTTTTACTTGCTATTTACGACAAATCGGAACAGGAAGATATTACCGATTCGGAAATCAAATATTTACTCTCGTTCATCGGTTGAAATAGGAACCTGAATGCAGTAAAACGGATTAGCAATCCGTTTTTGTAGAAATTAAGCGAAAAATGAGCTTAAACAAAAAGAGCCCCAAAATTTGGAGCTCTTTTCTATAAACTTTTACAATCAGTTAAACATTCAAAGTATAACGGATGAATGAGGTTACTTTTACGTCTTTGTCAACCGATAAAAGATACTGGCGAATTGTTGATTTATTGTCTTTTACGAAGTCCTGGTTCAAAAGGGTACTATCCTTGTAGAACTTGTTCAGTGCTCCCTGTGCAATTTTATCGAGCATTGCTTCAGGTTTTCCTTCCAGACGGAATTTTTCCTTGGCAATTTTTAACTCCTGCTCAACAATCTCAGGAGCGACATCGCTATTGTCAACAGCTACAGGACTCATTGCAGCAATTTGCATTGCAACATCTCTTCCTGCCTGA
>CAIXCY010000163.1 GCA_903918045.1 uncultured Bacteroidia bacterium | reverse complement strand
TTTAAAGGGACCCGTAAAGAGTTTTTCAGAAATGAAAATGGCATACCGCTTAAGCGTGACGAATTAGTTGTAGTTTCTTGTAATCCTGGTCATGACGTAGGAGCAGTTTCGCTTACCGGTCGCCTGGCAGAACTACAGTTTAAGCGTAAGGTAAAGAAGCAGGATCGCTACGAATGGAATAAGATCTATCGGAAGGCAACTCCAGCTGACGTTGTCAAATGGGAAGAGGCTAAGGCTCGTGAAAATAAGATAATGATTCGGTCTCGGGTGATTGCCAAGGAGTTAAATCTGAACATGAAAATCGGCGATGTAGAATTTCGTGGCGACAATACCAAGGCTATTTTCTATTATATCGCTGATGGCAGGGTAGACTTCAGGGAGCTGATCAAACAGTATTCCCGTGAATTTATGATAAAGATTGAGATGATGCAAATCGGTGTTCGTCAGGAAGCTGGTCGGATAGGTGGAATTGGATCCTGTGGCCGATCGCTCTGTTGCTCAACCTGGCGTACTGACTTTACAAGCATTACCTCCGACGCCGCAATCAAACAGGGGTTATCCCCCAATGCCGAGAAGATGACCGGGCGATGCGGCAAGCTTAAATGTTGTCTGACCTTCGAACTCGACCAATACCTTGAGGCACAAGCCGATTTTCCAAACGAGCTATTGTCCATCGAAACAGACAAGGGGCTTGCACGTCACCTGAAGACCGATATACTTCAGAAAAAAATATGGTACAAGTACGAGAAAAATATCGGGCCGATCTTTGAACTTGACCTTGCGGATGTGATTAAATTCCTTAACCTGAATAAACGGGGAGAAAAACCTTCGATTGAAGGTTTTTCTGAAAAAAAGGCACCCGAAGTTAACATGATGAATGTGGGTATCCTGGATCAGAAATTTTTTGATAAACCGGTTCTTGTAAAAAATCACAAAAAGAATCCGGCAAGACATCACTCCAAGCCTATTCTTGAAAAACGGGTACTCAAAAAATAATAAAATCAAGCTGTAACTAAAAACACCAGAAATCAAATTTCACAAATAATGCCCCTTTACAATTCAATTGACCGGAAAGTATTAAAAGAGAACCTGATGGCGGAGCCGTTTATCAGAAAAACAATATCGCTATACCGCTATTTCATACTCGAAAACCCTCCTGAATTCAGGGACCAGCTCTACCGGGAATGGGCTGAACTGAACTGTTTTGGTCGTATTTATATTGCCCGTGAAGGAATTAATGCACAAATGAGTGTTCCGGAGGAGAACCTGGATGGTTTTATCCTCGCCTTACAAAACCATCCAATCTTCGAAAATATCCCAATTAAATATGCGATCGAGGATAATGGAAAATCGTTTTACAAGCTTTCAATTAAGGTAAAGGAAAAACTAGTTGCGGATGGGCTTGATGATGATGCCTTTGATGTCACCAATGTTGGTGTGCACCTCAATGCAAAGGAATTCCACGAACTGGTAGGTACGGGTGAACATATTGTTGTGGATGTGAGAAACCATTATGAATCAGAAATCGGACATTTCAAGGGGGCAATTTGTCCTGAGGCAGATACGTTTCGTGAAGAGCTATGCATGATCACAGAGCTTCTCAAGGATAAAAAGGATTCGAAGCTTCTTCTCTACTGTACAGGGGGAATCCGTTGTGAAAAGGCCAGTGCCTATCTAAAACATCATGGTTTTAAAGATGTTAATCAGCTCCATGGAGGCATTATTGATTATGCCAGAAATATCAAACAATTAAATCTTGAATCAAATTTTATCGGAAAGAATTTTGTATTTGATGAGCGGATGGGAGAAACAATCAATGGTCAGGTTATTTCGCACTGTCACCAATGCGGAGCCTCCTGTGATGTTCATCTGAACTGTGCCAATGAGCTGTGCCACTTACTTTTTATTCAGTGCGATGCCTGTGCTGCACAGTTTGAACACTGCTGTTCCGTTGAGTGCCGGACGATAAAGAATAGTTCTGAATCTGAAAAACAACAACACCGCAACGCGATGACCCCTAAATTTGGAAACCGGAGTGTTTACCGGAAAAGCTTCAGGCTGGCAAAAAATATTAATTTTGCTGACTCAAGTTCAGATTCAGGACAATAACCTGCCATTTAGTATGCCCAATTTTTGGAGAACATTTTCGAAACCTATTTTTGCCCTGGCCCCAATGGAGGATGTAACCGATACCTCTTTCAGGGAGATCATTGCAGGACTCTCAGATCCCAAGATTTTAAACGTATTATTTACTGAATTTACTTCGGTTGACGGGATGAACCACCCAAAAGGGAAACCCAGGGTAGCGGAACGATTGTTCGTAAGCGAATCGGAAAGGGAGATTCTGAAACGGAAAAACTTCAAATTAGTCGCCCAGATATGGGGAAATAACCCAGAGATCTTTCATAAGGTTGCCCGTGATATTACCGACGAATATGATTTTGACGGCCTGGATATCAATATGGGATGTCCGGTCAAGAATGTTGTTAAAAACGGTTGCTGTTCTGCCCTGATCAGTCAGCCTGCACTGGCAAAGGAGATTATCCTGGCCACTAAGGAGGCAACTCATCTTCCTGTATCGGTAAAAACAAGGACCGGACTTAAAGCTCATGACACGGAAATCTGGATAGGCCATGTGATGGAAACCAAGCCTGCCGCGATTATTCTGCATGGTCGTACCCAGAAACAACAATCGGATGGTTTGGCTGACTGGGAAGAGATTGCAAAAGGAGCACGCGTTCGCGATGAAATCGACCCGGAGATACCCTTTTTAGGAAATGGTGATGTAATGTCCTATGCACAGGGTGAGGAGCTCTCCCTGAAATATGGTCTGGATGGAGTGATGATCGGGCGCGGAATCTTCCATAATCCCTGGTTTTTTAACAATCCCGCCCCAGCCCCTTCCATTACTGATAAATTGGCACAATTAATGGTTCACACCCAAATTTTCGAAAGGAACTGGAGCGGGAAAAAGAACTTCAATATTCTCAAACGGTTCTATAAGATTTACACCAACGATTTTCCTGGCGCGGCTAAATTAAGAGCTGAACTTATGGAGTCGAAATCCTTCGATGAGGTTTACGCGATAATCCTTGGACAAAAGAATTAAAAAAGTGAGACGTGTTTCGTCTGACTGTAGCTCTTAAAACAGGTAAACAAATACCCTTTTCAAACGTTATTTATTTACACCGGTCAGCGAACAGGTACATTTTGTTTGAAATCATAGAAATTTCGCACTCCTTCTTATAAATGAGGGGCTATTTTCAAATATGATGTAAAATTAAAAAGTGTTTATTCGGATTGGTTGTAGTCTAATAACAAAGATTTACTTTTGTGCCAAATAAAAAATATAATATGAATACTGCATCAGCAAAGGAGCCCAAAGACGAGAAAAAATTTCTGCCCCGGATTATTATTAGTACTGTTGTGCTGATTGGTTTAATATTCCTTGTCAAGGAGGTGTGGTTTGCCATCCACCACGAGGAGACAGACAACGCTCAGGTTGAAATGAGATTAGTTCCTATTCTTTCAAGAGTTTCGGGGTATGTCGATAAGATTTATGCCGATGACTATTCTCTGGTCAAAAAGGGACAATTACTAATGGTAGTGGATTCATCTGAACTTGTTTTGCAACTACAGGAGATGCAGGCCGATTATTCACAGTCGTTATCGGATATCGATAATGCCAAAGCTTCTCTTGTCAATGCTGAGGCATCCCTCTCCTCTTCGAAAGGGAATCTCGAGGTGATCAGGGTTAGGCTGGAAAAATCGATTGCGGACCTGAAAAGGGACAAAAGTCTGTTTGAAGGGAATGCAATCACTCAAAAACAATTGGATGACACCCAGTCAACCTTTGATGTCACTACAATGCAGTTAAAAACAAGTCAGATAGATGTAAAAGTGTCCGCAACGCGTCTTACCGTTCTTAGTTCACTTGTAAAAAAGGCCCAGGCGCAGGCTGACATTAAAAATTCGCACATTGATCAGCAACGACTGAAACTCTCCTATTGTCGAATTTATGCTACGGCAGATGGGAAGCTTGGAAAAAGAAATGTTGATGAGGGTCAATTTATACAGGCAGGTGCTCCATTGTTTACGATTGTAAATACACAAAGTCAATGGGTTGTGGCAAATTTCAAGGAGAGCCAGCTTAAAAATTTAGAAGTTGGCAAAATCGTCCATCTCAAAATTGATGGATACCCAAAGCTGGATATTCAAGGTAAGATTTCGTCCCTATCCGATGCAACCGGGGCAAAATTCTCCCTTCTTCCTCCGGACAATGCCACCGGAAACTTTGTAAAAGTCACACAGCGTGTACCTGTACGGATCGAAATTCTGGATGAAGTTAACTATAAGGATGTGCTCCGCGCTGGTATGAGCGTGGTTGTTTCTGTTCCCCTTTAAGCTGAGTGATGGAATCCCTAAGTAAGACGGCAAAGATCTTTATCGCAATCACGACTATCTCGGCAGCCATTATGGAGCTGATCGATACCTCGATCGTGAATGTCGCGTTGAATCAGATGGCCGGAAACCTGGGCGCCTCAATCGAAGATATCGCCTGGGTAATTACCTCTTATGCAATTGCAAATGTGATCATCATTCCGATGACCGGATTTCTTGCTGCCTATTTTGGAAGGCTCCGTTATTATATGGCTTCGATCGCCATATTTACGATAGCTTCTATTCTCTGCGGAACCTCAACCTCTTTGTGGGAAATCGTCCTTTGGAGATTTGTTCAGGGATTGGGTGGAGGCGCCCTTCTCTCCACATCTCAGGCAATCCTTTTTGAGACCTTCACCGGAAAACAACGTGGAATGGCCGCAGCCCTTTTTGGGATGGGTGTAGTACTTGGTCCTACGCTGGGACCAACTGTTGGTGGGATTATCATTGACAGCTACTCCTGGCCACTGATATTCTTTATTAATTTACCTTTTGGAATTGCAGCCAGTATTCTTGCCTACCGTTTTATACCAAAACGGCACGATGAACATGTAAAACCAAGTATCGATTGGTCAGGGATATTTCTGCTAACAATCGGGATTGCCGCTCTGCAATATGTACTTGAACGCGGAGAGGCAGAGGACTGGTACGATTCTAAATTAATAATTGGACTAACCATTATCGCGGTTATCGGATTGGTCACTTTTGTCTGGTGGGAATTGCAGCAAAAAGAGCCGGTCGTAAACCTTCATATCTTAAAGGATTGGAACTTGTCTATAACAACAATGCTCACCTTTATAGTGGGATTTATACTTTTTACCTCTGTATTTGTTTTTCCATTAATGTTACAAAGGGTATTGGGTTACACGGCCTATGAGACCGGAATCACACTTTTACCCGCATCTGTTTTATCCCTGGTTTTCATGCCCTTCATCGGGCGCTTACTCCAGAAAGGAACAAGTCCGCAAATATTTGTTATTGTAGGATTTATAACCCTCATGGGATTTGGAATTCTAATGTCTCGGGCTGACCAAAATGTTACCTCAAGTTTTTTTGCCTTGCCTCTTATGATACGGGGAGCCGGGCTTGCCTGCCTTTTCGTACCGCTTAATGCAATGGCTGTTGCGGGATTACACCCTAAAGACATTCCACAGGGCGTTGCTTTGAATAATATGATGCGACAACTGGGGGGATCTTTTGGCATTGCTATAATAAACAATTATATTGCTCACCGGGTTGCAATTCACAGGGTTGACCTGATCAGTAATATCTATGCCGGAAACCCACAGTTTAATGAACGGTACAGTCAAATTTACCAGGGGCTTCAATCCAAACTTCCGGTAGCTGCAAATTTGCAGCATCAAACCTACCAGGTAATTGAGCTTACGGTGATGAAACAAGCCTTTCTGCTGAGTTACCTGGACGCCTTTTTGTACTCCACCCTCTTTATTTTATTCGCTTTTCCACTTATATTCCTGACCCGCAGAGCCCGGATTAAGAGCAAAAGCATGCTGCTCGCTGCTGAAGAGGTATAATATTTATTAAAATACAGCTAAAATTAAACATAGCAAATCATGAGAATCTATATCTTTATAATCTCAATCCTGTTTTCAATAACCAGAATATCGGCTCAGGATCTTAAGGTTCCGGCAGAGCTTAAACACTTTGTTGAACAATCATTTCAGAAATTCCCAAGGGTGGGTGAGATGAATGAAATGGTAAATCTCAATGAAGCAAAGGTTGGACTTGGCAAGACAGCCTTTTTGCCAACCGCCATGGGGGATCTCTCTTATCGCCTCCAATATCCCACACCAGCCATCGAGTTCCCATCTGCCTCGGGTCAAATACAGCAAATAAAAATCCAGCCTGCTGACAATTATAATGCTTCCATCACCCTGGTCCAGCCGATAATTGATTTAAGGGTTAATTCATTACTCAATAAGGCAAAAAGTGATCTTGACCTATCAAAAGATAACCTCGAAGGTTTTAAAATCAACCTTGCCTATCAGGTTGCACAGATCTATTATTCAATTATTTTTCTCAATAAAAGTCTTGTGGTTCAACAGGAGCAGATCAACCTGCTTCAATCTACCTTACAACAAATTAAAGTGAAAGTTAAAAACGGGGATGCCTTAAACTATGATCTGGTTTCAACTGAAGTTAAATATGCAAACGCAGGAAATTTCTATACCGATTTAAAATCCCAGCTCGACAAACAATATAATATCCTTGGGATGTTGACAGGTATTTCAGGAAAGGACTACCTCAATGAAACAGCTTTTAATTCAACGGTGTTTAATCTGATGACCGACTCCCTTTCAGACGTTGCATTTCGGAATAATCCTGAAATCCGCATTGCCGGCGATAAAATTAAATCAGCTAGCTGGGACATTGTATCAGCCGAACGAATTCGGCTACCTTCACTAAATCTGCTGACAGGACTTGGTTATAAGAACGGGTTTATGCCCAATATTGATGCAGTAAATTTTAATTATTTTGTCGGTTTTGGTGTTACAATACCTATTTTTTCTGCTTCCCGCCCGGGTTTTCAGCGAAAGCTCGCTGTGATCAACCACGACGCGTCAAAGCTTGCACTTGAAACTCAGAAGGTCATCTTAAACAAAGATTTATTAAATGCCTTGGATGATATTCACAAAAATCAGAAGAAGCTTGCAAGCGCCGACACGTTAATTAAACAAGCCCAGCTTGCACAGGTTCTGGCCACTGACCGTTACAAATTTGGAGTAATAACAAATCTTGAGTTGCTCACCGCCGTCTCTAACTTTAAAGAGGCGCAGCTTGGACAACTACAGTTTGAATACAACCTTCTGCTTTCAAGAATGGATCTTTGCAGACTGGCAGGTATCCGGTGGTGGTAAAAACTAGTTAACTGCAATAACTGCCGGCTGAACAAGTTTTTTACCCCATTTGTACAATTCGGTCAATACTGGCTCCAGTTTCCTCCCTTTATCAGTAAGGGAGTATTCTACTGTTGGTGGAATTGTGGCAAAGGCCTCCCGGATCAAAATCTTGTTTCTTTCCATCGATTTTAACTCCTTCACGAGCATTCTGGTGTTTATTCCCTCAATACTTCTTTTCAGCTCCTTGAACCGCTTTTTTTCATATAGCAGGGCATAAACAATCGAGAAAGCCCATTTACCACCAAGAATTTCCAAAACTTCCCGAATAGGACAAGAATTTTCATTTATTATCATGCAATTGCCTATTATATTTGGACAAAAGGTTCCTGGATCGCCTATTTCCTGGGTGTCATAATCATAGGTGTTGCTGATCTGGCTTTTTTGTTCTCAATGGTTACACCGGGTATCATTGAGTTGAATGCCGGGAGTATGGGTGGTCCCGTAATCTGGATCCTTGCTTGTCTAATTACTCCGTTCGGGTTGCCTAAATATGAAGGAAACGAGTTATTTTAAATTTCCCTTGTGTATGGATAAGGGGTTAATCAAGTAGAATTTCTATTCTTCAAATAGTACAATTAAAAAACGAAGGCTGACATTGTAAATTTCATGTCAGCCTATTTTTTTAGATTGTTGGCAACTTCCATGGTTCCCTGTAACTCGGAATAAGGTACTTGTTCACCTCTTCATCGTTGGTAAACCGTGTCCCATCCCAAACCAGTTTCTTGCCGGAGCGATAGGCAATATTCCCCAACTGGGAGAACTTGGCAATATGTGCCCCAATTTCGACGCTTGCATTCGTATTCCGGTTCCGGGTATGCCTGCACTCGAGGAAATTCTTCACATGATTCTTTAATCCCTCGCCTGTTCCTTTTACGAGAGGAATTGCTTCCATTCGCTTTTTGCCATCTACAACTTCAGGAATTACTTCCCATCCGCCGCGATCCACAACCAGGGTGCCGTTTTCGCCAACAAATCCTAGTCCATGACTACGACCATATCCGCCGTCATTAATTCCGATTGCATGATCCCACATCACATTAAACCCGTCAAATTCATAGATAGTCTGCAAGCTGTCAGGAGTTTCACAGGCATCAGTCGGGTAGCCATATTTTCCGCCCATCGCCATAATCGATTTAGGGGTAGTGACATCCATTCCGAATAATGCAAAATCGAGCAGGTGGACACCCCAATCGGTCATCAGGCCACCTGCATAATCCCAAAACCAGCGAAACGTAAAATGGAACCGATTTCTATTAAATGGACGACTGTGTGTCGGCCCAAGCCACATATCGTAGTCTACTCCGGCAGGTACCGGTTCATCGGCCAAAACTGGTATAGAGGGGCACCATCCCTGATAGGAAGAGACACGCACCAACCTGATTTTGCCCAATTTCCCTGAGCGTATAAAATCGACAGCACTCAGCCAATGGGGGTCACTGCGCTGCCACTGCCCCACCTGGACTACTGTTTTATATTTCTGAGCAGCTTTTACCATCAGGTTGCACTCTTCAATCGAGTTCCCCAAAGGTTTCTCACAATAAACATCTTTTCCAGCCTCACAGGCAGCAATCATAATCAGACAATGCCAATGGTCAGGAGTACCAATGATTACAACATCAACATCCTTATTTTCAATGAGTTTTCGCCAATCCTTGTAAAGATTGGCCGGTTTCTTCCCACGGATTGCTTCAACATCAGCAGCACGTCTGTTCAGTACGCTTTCATCAATATCACATAATGCGATGCACTCAACCTGAGGATTTTCAAGAAAAGTCTTTAAATCAGAAAATCCCATCCCATTGCAGCCGACAAGACCAACATTAACCTTGTTAAATGCGGAACAGGAAGCCATCGTTGAGGTTAAGGATGAAGCGAGAGTGATTCCTGCAACAGCTGTTCCGCTGCTTTGTAAAAATGTTCTTCGTGATGTCATTGGTTGAGTTTTATAAGACTGATAAAATTAAGGAATTATTCAACCAGAAATGCCTCTGACCATGTTTAAATTTTAGATTTTATAGAGGAGGAATAATGAAAGAGTTAATGTTTATTGGATTAAGGCGCAAAACTTTGTAAATTTGAATAAATTAGACTACTGAAATAATGGAGACTATTTTAACAAAGCAGGATATTTTAAAGTTATTTGCCCTTCAATCAGAGCAGATTGAGAGAAGTCGCGCAGATTTTGACGAAAAATTAGCTAAAAGTCGAATCGAATTTGACAAGCGTCTGGGAGAATTAGCGGGAACGTGGGGGAAATTTGTGGCAGAGATGGTTCAACCAAAAATTGTTGAGCTTTTTCAAGCCAGAAATATTCAGATAAATACATCGTTGCAAAATGCCAAAGGGTACATTGGCGACAAAAGGCATTATGAAATAGATTTACTGCTGATGAACTCTGATATTGCTGTTGCCGTCGAAATTAAGAGTTGTTTAAGTGTTGACGACGTTAAGGAGCATCTGGAACGTTTGTCAAAAATTCAGGAAGTTCAGCCCAAAAGGATAAATTTAAGCGGTGTCACTCTTTACGGAGCAGTTGCCGGGATGATTATTGAAAATGATGCCGACCGGTATGCCTATAAAAAAGGTTTATTCGTTTTGCGCCAGAATGGAAGTATTGTAGAAATTGTAAATGACGATAAATTTAAACCTAAGGAGTGGAAGGTGAAATATTAAATAAACCCAGAAGGTTTTTGAGACCTTCGGGGTTTTCTTATTTAACAACTTCCAAAATCGAATAAATTTCCAATTCCGGAACAATAACTTTCGATACTCCCTTCTTAAAATCAATATCCAGCGACCTTCCCTCAGGTTGCAGAATAATCTTTGATGGCTTCACGGGTGTGTTTAATTCAACTGTCAGATTATGTAACGGAGGAATCTCATCAAATCCAATCGCCTTTGAATTGGCATGTTCGCCGGCAATATTCATAAGAGAAACAAGCTTTTTGTCATTAATTTGGTTTACAGCAACATGCACCAGGTGCGATCCGGTTACCTGCACAATCGGGTGAGGAAATAATTCATTAATCCTGTTGGAAATAAAATCCCGAAGTACATGAGATTTAAAATCAAGATAGATAGAACCTGCATTGAAATAAACTCCTGTGACACTCCCCTTTCCAACCGGATTAACTGATGCGGCGATTGTCGCCCCTTTATTGCTGAAATCACTGCTGTTGTAAAAATTGGAGATTACCTTTGCACCTGGCAATAGTTCGGCCGAAACAACGGATGAGCCAATCCCTCCAAGTTTATCGGCTGCTTCAATAAATAGCTGACTGTTCTCAGCCTTTACCAACGATTTTATCCCAAGTTCATTGTCAAATAATTTGGTAGTCTCATTGCCAATAATTAAAAGTTTACCACCCTCATTGACGTAAGTATCGAGTTCCGCTTTAAAAGCCGGTTCCATAAAATTACATTCAGGAATAATAATCAGCGGATATTGATTCATCCGGCCACGAAGGTGGTGCTCCATGAGAATTTCAACCGGATGCTGACCATCCAAAACCAGGTTCATCGTCCCCTGCACCATAGCAGAAGATCCTGAAAATGGATGAGTTGTATTTCGCTGGTAGTAAGCTGTTGGATATAACAACGCAATCTGAGGAATTGCTTTTGCCTTATGAACAAATTGCTGGCGGGCCCGACAGAATGTTGCGATTTCGGAAAGCATGGTTGCAAGCCATGGCCTCAAAGACAGATCTCGGTTTTGCTGAAAATAGAACTGAACACCGCCCCCCATTGCCATAATCTGGGTCGCCTCCTGCTCAAGCTGAACGGCTGATTTGACATTAAGCGGCATCTTTGCACCATTCCACGAAAAACCCCAGGCCATCAGATCCCATGGCTTTCCCTGTGGCGCCAGGCAGCGAGCCTCAAACGCAGAGCGGTATACTCCATTTTGCGGTGTTACGTCTCCCGAAAGATAATCCACGTTCGTGTTTACAGGTTCCGGCATCATCGAAGAGTATGACCAGTTGCTGGTGATCTGAAATGCAGGATTATACGCATGGATCGCATCAATATATTTTTTTAGCCGGTCACGAAACAATTGCCGGTTATATTCCATCCATTCAGGATAATTCTCATCGCCAAATTTTTGAGGAATTATTGTGATCCCCGTTTCATTTGTAAATCGTTTGATTGAAGCTGCTCCATATTCGGGTTCCACTGCCCAGCAATCACCGTCAATCCATGCACCGTCCACTCCGTAATCGCTGAGCTCCTTCATTTGAGGAATCAGGATCTGATCGAGGTATGGGCTGAAAAAGGAGGTCTTCTCCTTACTTACCTCTCTCTTTGCATTTACAACAGCCCAATCGGGATGGTCCTTGACCGCCTTGGCGTCCCAAACGCCAGAATAATGCATAAAAAGGGCCACATTGTTCTTGGCCGTAACTTCTCTGAACACTTTGAGCGGATCTTTCTCAAAACTCTTAACGTGAGATCCTGCCTTTGTGGGATAACTTGAAATTCCGGGATGACCCTTGCAATCGATCTGAATAAAATCAGGTCTCACCTTTGTAAGGAAGGTATCCACCATTTCAGGAGTTAATGTTTTCCCGGCATCGGTGATATCCTCACTTGCATGCAGGTCGAAATGGATGCCGAAGAAACAATCGGCGCGTCGCAGTTTTTGAGGAGCATTGGCATTCTGGGCGGATGAACCCATGCCCGTTAAGGTAAATAATAGCAGGATAATCAGATTAATTTTGTTCATAATGATTCAGATCAAAAAATTTAAAAAATTCTCTTTGTGAAATATTCTCAAATAATATGAATTTAGACACTTAAGTTTCCATATTAATACAAATTTAGACACTTAACTTTCCAAATTAACGTTAATGTGGAAAGTTACTATTTGTGATTAGTTACAAACCATTCAATATACTGTGGAATTTTAGTTGCCAGATAATAGGGTAAATTCATTAACTTATAAGAAGTACCATCTGGTGTTTTCACATCTTCTACTGAAAAATTATTAGAAAGCATCTTTGTATTAAATACAGGGTTATATTCAATTATTATTGTAATAAATACAGGGTTAATCTTTATGATGTTTATCTTTGAAAAGTAAGAAAGCAAATTAAATTCAATTTCACAATCCATACCGACACTATATATCCTTGGATTAAAACATCTTACAATATTTCACCATTCGCATTTGACCAATTTAAAGACAATCTTTGAATAATCACCCTTTTCATACAAGATGCCAATTTTATTTTTAGTTACTGCCACAATATCTGAATAGGCGGTAAAATCCCGTTTATCGGATCCTGAACTTCCATCGACTGGATAGCTTTTTGACCAGGTTCGACCCTCATCATAGGAGATTCTCAGCGTCAGGTTATTGCGGTCATTTACATCTGCCGCATTGCAAAAAGCTAGGATCTTTTTACCGTTTTGTTCCCCAATATTCAGGATGGTTCCTTCACAGACCGGATCGGGAAGGTTATGGTCAAAATAGACACTATCCCATGTTGCCCCTCCGTTTTTGCTTAATGCCACAATTCTTGCTTTAATATCTCCCTTCTGGTTACGGCTGTTTAAAATCAAGCCGCCATCCGAAAGTTCAGCGGCACTGCTTTCATTGCTTCCGGCAAGTTGGACAGTTTCACTGAGTTTAAATGTTTTTCCGTGATCATCACTAAAAAAACTGTGGGCAAAATAATCCTCGCTACCTGCTTTGGGATCGCCCTGCGAGTGATTGGCGGCAACATAAATCCTTCCCTTAAAGAGCGAAGAGGTAAACTGCATGGCATGTCCGGGTGTATTGGCATACGATCTCCAGTCTTCCCTGAAATTGTATGCCGGATTAACTCCGGGCTGATTTGGTTTATGAACCTGTGTGGTGATATTCACGGGATCGGACCACGAAATCCCGCCATCAACTGAAGTTTTAAAATAAACCTCCCGGATTCCCTTCCCCTTCCTTACTTCACCCTCGTGGTTGTTTCCCGTGTTATAAAAGAGGAATATCCGTCCCTGTGGATAAAGGGGATCCAGAAGATCGATGACCGGAGCTGGATTACCTGCCTGAAGTTTATCGTAATTCGCTACACTGGTCATTTTTCCCCAGCTCTTTCCGTGATCAGTACTTCGCTTCATAACAATATCAATATTCCCGAAATCGTCTGATCCATTAAACCTCCCCTCGGCAAAAGCGAGCAGAACGCCATCCGGAGTATGAATAATTGCAGGAATCCTGTACGATTTATGTCCATCGGCACCTGAAATAAAAACAGGAGCTTCCGATTTCTGGGCCGAAAGTTGAAGGCTAATTAAGAGTGTAAACAGTAATGACCAAACGTATTTTTTCATAATAAACGCACGTATTAAATTTAATTGTTTGTCAGTATTCCCCGATAAGGAACGACCTCATTATTCAGATTAATTATCTTCACCTCACTCAGACGGA
>CAIXCY010000162.1 GCA_903918045.1 uncultured Bacteroidia bacterium | reverse complement strand
GACATTGCCGCTTATTTACCGAGCAAACGTTATGCTACCGGTCAGGCCGTAATTATTTGCCCCGGAGGAGGATACTGGGTTTTGGCATACGATCTCGAAGGCACCGACATTGCCCGGTATCTAAATTCGATTGGAGTTGCCGGCATTGTTCTAAAATACAGGCTACCAACTTCAGGAAATACGGTTGAACCTCACAAAGCACCATTGATGGATGCTCAGCGTGCAATGCGTCTCGTACGTTCCAACGCCAAATCGTGGAACATTGATACTGCTAAAATTGGGATAATGGGATTTTCTGCCGGCGGCCATCTGGCCTCCACCCTCGGAACCCATTTCGATTATGGGAACAAAAGCTCACCAGATTCGATTGAACGAATAAGCTGCCGACCGGATTTTATGGTTTTAATGTATCCTGTCATTTCATTCGTTGATGCTACGGTGCATGCAGGTTCGTCTGAAGGTTTGTTGGGCAAGAATTCTGATAAGGATTTGTTAGTCTATTATTCCAGTGAACTTCAGGTAAGGGATGATTCGCCACCTGCTTTTTTTGCGCTTGCCGATAACGATGATGGCGTACCTGCCGAAAATTCACTACTCATGTATGCAGCACTCCGGAAGAAAAAAATCCCTGCCGAATTACACATATTATCCGAAGGAAAACATGGATTTGGGCTGGGACTTAAAAATCAGCATGTGGCTTCCTGGACCAATAATTTACAGCTTTGGTTAAATTCACTCAATCAGGACAAAGAAATCAACAAACCGAATAAACCGAAATAAGATGAACAACAGGACAAGAAAAATAACGACCTATTTGGTATTGGTATTGCTCACACAAGTACTTTCCGCACAGGAGCAAAGCAGTACAAAGTCCATCAAATGGGAACTGGGATATGCCTCCACTTATGCAGATCAACCTGATAAATGGATCCCTTCAACAGTGCCGGGAGCTGTTCAGTTGGATATTGCCAGGGCAGGGAACTATCCACCTTTTTATTATGCCGAAAACTGGAATGATTATTCCTGGATGGAAGATAATTTCTATACCTATCGCACCAGTTTTATAAAGCCTGATTTGTCATCCACAGAAAAATTCTTCTTTGTTTCAAAAGGGATAGATTATCAGTTTGAAATATTTCTGAACGGAGAAAAAATATTTGAACAGGAGGGTATGTTTACCCCCGTTAGCCTGGATTTGACAACTAAATTGAAAGAAAACAACATCCTGCTGGTTAAGGTGTTTCCTGCTCCTAAACTTCACCCCGAGCCGGTTAACCGCTCCCAGGCATCTCACAGTGTCAAACCGGCAGTCAGCTATGGCTGGGACTGGCATCCGCGGTTGTTGCCCTTGGGAATCTGGGATGAGACTTACTTCGAAGTTCAATCGGCAGCTTTTGTCAACGATTTTCAGGTGAACTATCAATTGAACAAAGACTTCACGCAGGCAGCAATCTCCTTGTCGGGGGACGGCCGTAATTTGAGTGGTATGCATTTTACCTGGAGTTTAAAGGATAAATCCGGTAAAGTTGTGGCAAAAAAGGAAGGAGCGATTTCGGCCAATACTTTTGAAGCATCGGCTTCTTTGGATGGGCCGGAACTTTGGTGGCCCCACGACCATGGAGCATCCTATCTGTATCAATCAGAATTTCAGTTGCTCGACTATGCAGGGAAGGTGGTTCAATCAAAAACTGCAAACATTGGCTTCCGTCGGGTGCGGCTGGTGATGAATGAAGGAGCCTGGATTGAACCCGTTTTGTTTCCAAAAACCCGCAGTGTTCCGCCCATTCAGTTTGAAGTGAATGGACGAAAAATATTCTGCAAAGGAACGAACTGGGTTAATCCGGAGGTTTTTCCCGGTATCATCACCAGGGAAAGGTACCAGCAATTGCTTCTCCTGGCCAAAGAGGCCAATTTCAATCTTTTACGGGTATGGGGAGGCGGAATCATCAACAAAGAGTCGTTTTTTGAACTGTGTGACGAATTGGGAATCCTTGTCTGGCAGGAGTTTCCGCTTGCTTGTAATAATTATCCCGACGAACCCCATTACCTTAAGATATTGAAGCAAGAATCGGCCTCAATCCTTAACCGGGTTAAAAAACATCCTTCACTTGCTTTGTGGTGTGGAGGTAATGAGCTTTTCAATAGTTGGAGTGGGATGACTGACCAATCATTGGCAATGCGCTTGCTGAACAGTCAATGTCTTGATCTTGATCCGTCAACACCTTTTATCCCAACCTCGCCTGTAATGGGCATGGGACACGGACACTACGTTTTTCGGGACTGGTCGACTAAAGAAGAGGTTTTTCAGGAGATGACCAGATCGAAATTTACGGCCTATACTGAATTTGGAATGCCCTCGCCCGCTTCAGTTGAAGTATTAAAGACGATAATCCCGCGGGAG
>CAIXCY010000161.1 GCA_903918045.1 uncultured Bacteroidia bacterium | reverse complement strand
GTCTAAACTAAGCGAAAATTTATCAGTCTATTTCCACCTATAGACAATCTTCGCGTCAAAGGAACAGGAAAACCGGTATTAGTTGTAATTTACAGTAACTGAAAATGGTGTGGCAGAGGTGTATGTTCCGGCGGCCTGGTTTATCCCAACATTTAGTGTAGCTCCAACAAGAAGCGATGCGGTTCCGGCAGCTAATGTTCCTGTAGTTGACGGGGTACTTGTAAATGCGGTGACCGTCATCGTACTTGCTCCCGAAGTAATTGTTAAAGGAGAAGCTGGTAATGAAATTGAAAACGTATACGTCGGAGCACCTGTAACAGTAAAGGCTGCGGCAGTAACTGTTCCTGTAACGGCAGGAAGTGTTACGCCCCCCGTTAGGGTTCTCCCTCCGGCAGGGGCAAGTATTACTGTTCCTGCAACTGCATTAACGGCTACATTACCAAAATTCATATCAACCGTCTTTGTGATATTAATTGGTATAATAATGGTCGCAGAAGAGGAGGAGCTCGCTGAAACCTGAGCAAATGAACTGACCACGGATCCCATTAAAAGGGTAAATACAAGGACTAGTAATTTAATATTCTTTTTCATCGCTGATTGGTTTCGAGGAAAATCCTCCTGATTTAAAATATGGAGTTTAAAGATAGTTCAAAAGCATTAAAAATGATGCTGCGCTTTGCAGCATCATTTTTAAATGTGATTATCTCAATTATAATTCGCTGTTACGTTATAAGTTCCTGAATAAGCACCGGCTGTCTGGTTTGCACCGACATTTAGCGTAGCTCCAACTGTTAGTGTCCTGGTACCACCTGTGATTGTGAAACTGCCTAAAACTCCTCCGTCAGTAATCCAATCTGTAGAAGCAATTGTCATAGCAGCTCCACTGCCGGTAAGATTTGTAACACCAGATGGTAAACCAATGGTTACTAAATGACCAGCATCACCAGTGAGAACAAATGTTCCTGCACTTCCATCATTGCCAAGTGTATTTGCCGTACTATTGGTACGACTTCCATCAAGGCCCAAAACAACTGTTGAGGCAACCAGATTACGAGAAGCAAAAGTTCCAAAATCCAAATTTGTTCCTGATGTAATAGTAATTGTTTTTACTACTAAGGCATTTGCCGTTTGTGTGGCTGTGTTCTGTCCAAAAGAGAAAGCAGAGAATCCAAGGATTGCAACTGCGAAAACGAGTAATTTTTTCATGATTTTGAGTTTAAAATTAAATTGATTTATAAATTCTTTTTTGTTTTTCAACGTTACAATGAGGGAGGTAACATTTATCGTGCCAATAATTGTTACCTGACCTAATTTGGTTGATAACTCTGTTCGTAAATATATTCATCTATTTGATTTGCTGATATATAAAAACTATAATAACGACAAATAAAAAATCAAAAAAAATCCCCTCGACTATTTAAATGCGTATTTTCCGGCAAGCGCCTGAAAAATAATTTCACAGAATGTAAATATTTTACTTACAGATCCGGGGAGTCAATATCAGAAATAAAAGAAATTTTTATCCCGTTTAATTGGTTTAACGGAATTCATAAGAGCCTTTTTAGCATGAGTACGGAATGTGACAAACGGATAATTGCCGGTAAAATAAAGAATAAACAGGATATCCAGGAAGTTTAATTTCTGGCACAAAATAAAACAGGACAACTTTCGCTGCCCTGCCTTAACCTTTTAATTTTCCCTTTTATTAATTGTAAGCAAAAACTACTGTGTATGAACCCTGATATAAACCGGATGCCTGATCAGAAGCTAAATTAGCGGTTCCATTTAGAGTGATCTTCTGAGACCCGGTTGTTCCTGAGGTTGAAGCGAATGTATTATTGGTTGACGGGTCAAGGGTGAAACTATTCCCAAAGGTATCGGTAAGCGAAGCCGATTTAACGACAACATTTACAGAAACGTTACTTCCCGAATTTACGGTAAGCGCTCCCAGGCTAACATTTGATGGTGTACCGGCACTATTGGTTCCTAAAGCCAGGGAAGTTAGAGCCTGAGTAGAAGCACTTATTGATTCAATAACTTCGGCTGTTATATGCCCAATTGCGACAATCTGACCACTGGTTGTTTTTACTCCTGCAAATCCGAGGGTAAGAACCAATATGAGTGAGAGTAGCGTTTTCATGTTTTAGCTCTTTGTAAGCATTTATCAAAAGCGATAAATAATTTTTACATTACAAAGATATGTAAAATAATGCCTGCTTGCAACAATTTCGTAAAGTATTATTTTACGTCTTGTATGATATTCGTCCAAAGATGCTTTCAGGATACTTTTTTTCTTGTAAAATATTTCATATATTATTGATATAATGATATTTGAAAGGTATATATCACAATGTAAATTTACTTTACGTCACTTATCAATAATCAT